>JAVXWR010000474.1:0-7261 GCA_032230725.1 Actinomycetota bacterium | reverse complement strand
CGACCAGGACGACCTCTTCGGTCATCTCGACGCCCGGGCGCTGGCCCGCTCCCGCGACCGGACGCTGGTGAGCGCCCGATGACGTCCCCCGTCGCTCCGCTCGCCCCGCTGCGGGTCCTGCTGATCTCGTGGGAGTACCCGCCGGTGGTCGTGGGCGGCCTCGGGCGCCACGTCGGCGCCCTGGCGACGCACCTCGCCGGCGCCGGGCACGACGTCGTCGTCCTCACCCGCCAGCCCACGGGGACCGACGCCGTCACGCACCCGACCACCGACCGCGTCGTCGACGGCGTCCGGGTGGTGCGCGTCGCCGAGGATCCGCCGCACCTGGAGTTCACCAGCGACCTCGTCGCGTGGACCCTCGGGCTCGGGCACGCGCTGGTCCGGGCCGCCCTGCCGGTGCTGCGCGACTGGCGCCCGGACGTGGTCCACGCCCACGACTGGCTCGTCGCGCACGCCGCGATCACCCTGCGCGACCTCGCCGGGGTGCCGCTGGTCGCGACGATCCACGCCACCGAGGCCGGCCGGCACGGCGGCTGGCTCTCCGTCCCGCTCAACCGGCAGGTCCACTCCGTGGAGTGGTGGCTGGCGAACGCCGCCGACGCGCTGGTGACCTGCTCGCACGCCATGCGCGACGAGGTCGCCGGCCTCTTCGACGTCGACCCCGACGGGATCACGGTGCTGCACAACGGCATCGACCCCTCGGGGTGGGCCGCCCCTGCGCACGACCCCGTCCCGGGCCGCCCCACCCTGGTCACGTTCGGTCGGCTCGAGTGGGAGAAGGGCATCCAGGACGTCGTCGCGGCGCTGCCCGCGATCCGGAGCGCCCACCCGGGAACGCGCCTGCTCGTGGCCGGCACCGGGTCGCACGCGGCGTGGCTGGCGCAGCGGGCGCGGACGGCACGGGTGCGCCGGGCCGTGACGATGCTGGGCCACGTCGACGACGCGGCGCTCGTGGCCCTGCTCGCCCGCGCGTCGGCCGTGGTGCTGCCGAGCCGCTACGAGCCGTTCGGCATCGTCGCCCTGGAGGCGGCCGCGGTGGGTGCTCCGTTGGTCGCGTCGCGGGCCGGGGGTCTGGGCGAGGTGGTCCTCGACGGCGTCACCGGCCTCTCGTTCGACCCCGGCGACGTCGCGGGCTGCGCCGACGCGGTCGTCGCCGCGCTGGACGACCCTGACGCGGCGGCCCGGCGCGCCGACACCGCGCGGGCGCGGCTGGCCACGGACTTCGCCTGGCCCGCGATCGCTGACGACACCGCCGCGCTCTACGCCCGCACCGGCCGACGGGACAGCCGACCCGCGCCCGGCCGACCCAAGATCCCGACGGGCAACGTCTTCGGCCGCGGCTGAGGTTTCCCTCGCCCGGACCGCGGGCAGATCCGGCTCCGATGACCAGCGAACCGCCCGCGCCCGACGACGACCGCGACTCGACCGCCGCGGCGGTGGACGACCTCGAGCAGAGGGAGGTCGACCGGCCCGCGGGCGACACCCCGGACCCGGTCGAGAACGACGAGGCGCTGACGCCGGCCTTCGAGCTCGACCTCGACCCCGAGGACCAGGGGACCGCCGAGGCCGCCGCCGCGAACCCGGATTAGGTGCGCTTCGCGCTCGTGAGCACTTTCGGTCGCTATACCCGCCGAAAGTGCTCACGAGCGCGAAGCGCACCGTGGGCGGTCTTGCGGGCGATGTCGGCCAGGGCGGCGCGCTCGGAGGCGGCGGCCTCGTAGTCCGCGACCCGGTCCCGGACCACCCGCGCCGGGGCACCCACCGCGACCGCGAAGTCCGGGACGATCCCCCGCACCACCGCGTGCGCGCCGAGCACGCAGCCACGGCCGACGGTCGCGCCCCGCAGGACGGTCACCTTCGTGCCGATCCAGGTCTCCGGCCCGATCCGCACCGGGGTCTTGACGATGCCCTGGTCCTTGATCGGGGTGTGGATGTCCTCGTAGCGGTGGTCGAAGTCGCAGACGTAGATCCAGTCGGCGACCAGCGTCGAGGCCCCGAACTCCACGTCGAGGTAGCAGTTGACGGTGTTCTCGGCCCCGAACACCGCCTTGTCGCCGATGCGCAGCGAGCCCTCGTGGCAGCGGATGCGGGTGCGGTCGCCGATGTGGACGTACCGGCCGATCTCGAGGCGGCCCAGGCCCGGCCGGCACTCGAGCGACACGTCCTTGCCGAGGAACACCATCCCGCGCAGCACGATGTGCGGGTGGCGCAGGCGCAGGCGCAGCAGCCGCCAGTAGCGCACGAGGTACCACCGCGTCCACGCGCGGTGCCGGACGATCCAGCGCAGCGAGGCCCACGAGACCAGCCGTGCCTGCGCCGGGTCGTGCCGCGTGGCCCAGCGCGTCATGCCTCGGTCGACCCCGTCCCGGTCGACACTGCTCCGACTCACCCGCGGGAGCGTACGGCGGGGCGGGCCGGCGGACGGCAGGATGCCCCGCGTGAGTGGCACGGATCCGGGAGCGCCGACGGTCGTCGTCGTGGGGAGCGTCAACCTCGACCTGGTCGCCCGCGTCGAGCGGCTCCCCCGCGCGGGCGAGACGCTCCCGGCGCGCGGGGTCACCCGTCACCCCGGCGGCAAGGGCGCCAACCAGGCCCTCGCAGCAGCCCGGCTCGGCGCCGCGGTCTCGCTCGTGGGTGCGGTCGGCGCCGACCCGTTCGCCGACGAGGCCCTGGCCCTGCTGCGCGCCGAGGGCGTCGACCTCGGCCGGGTCGCCACCGTCGACGAGCGCCCGACCGGGACCGCGCTCATCGCCGTCGACGACGAGGGCGAGACCACGATCGTCGTCGACGCCGGGGCCAACGTGGCGGTGACGGTGCCCGACGGGCTCGCGGCCGACGTCGTCATGACCGTCCTCGAGGTCGGCGACGAGGCCGTGGCCGCCGCGATGGCCCTGCCCGCGTTCACCGTCCTCAACGCCGCCCCCGCGCGCGAGGTGCCGGACGCGGTCCTGCGCACCGTCGACCTCCTCTCGGTCAACGCCGACGAGCACGCCGTGCTGGGCCGCACCGCCGACCTCGACGCGCTGCCCGCCGTCGCGGTCACCCGCGGCGCGGCCGGGGCGACGCTGCTCCGTCACGGGCGCGAGGTCGCGCAGGCCGAGCCCCCCGCCGTGGCGGCGAGAGACGGCACCGGGGCGGGCGACGCGTTCACCGCCGCCCTCGCGCTCGGCCTGGCCACGGGTGTCGACGACGCGGCCGCGCTGGCGCGGGCCTGCGCGGTCGGCGCGCTGGCGGCCACCCGGGCGGGCGCCCAGCCGGCCCTGCCGACGCTCGCCGAGCTCCGCGATTTCCTGGAGGACCGATGACCCCGCTCATCGTCGACACCGACCCCGGCGTCGACGACGCGTTCGCCCTCGCCGTCGCCGCCCTCGCCCCGGAGGTGGACCTGCGCGCGGTCACCACCGTGCACGGGAACGTGGGCGTCGAGCAGACCACCGAGAACGCCCGCCGGCTGCTCGGCACGTTCGGCCGCCCGGACGTCCGCGTGGGCCGCGGCGCGGGGGTACCGCTGGTGCACCTGCTCGAGCGGCGCTCCGACGGGATCCACGGCGACGACGGACTAGGCGGGCGCTCCCGCGACTTCGGCCCGCCGGTGGCGGAGTCGGCGCTGCGCGCGGTGGCGCTCATGGCGTCGGTGATCGAGGCGTCGGAGGAGCCGGTGACGATCGCCGCGATCGGGCCGTTCACCAACGTCGCGACGCTGCTCTCGGCCCGCCCGGACCTCGAGGAGCGGATCGGGCGCTTCGTGCTGATGGGCGGCTCGATCGCGTTCGGCGGGAACGTCACGGCGGCCGCGGAGTTCAACGTGTGGGGCGACCCGGAGGCCGCGCGGCGGGTGCTCGCCGGCTGCCGGGTCCCGACGACGATGGTCCCGCTCGACCTCACGATGCGGATCACGCTCAGCGCCGAATGGCTCGACGACCTGGCCACCACCGGGCCCGTCGGCGCTGCGCTCGCCTCCACCCGGGAGACCTACCTCGCGGCGTACTCCGCCCGGTTCGGGCAGGCCGCGATGGCCGTGCACGACGCCGTCGCGCTGCTCGAGGCGATCACCCCGGGGACGGTGGCGACGACGACGGTGCCGGTCGACGTCGACACCTCCAGCGGACCGGGACGCGGCGCGACGATCGGCGACCTGCGCGGCACGGAGTCCGTGGCCGTGGACGGCGTGCGGCCGGTGGACGTGGCCCTCGACGCCGACGCGACGGCGATCCGGGCCGAGCTGCGCCGCCGGCTCATCGCGGGTCCTGTTCGGTGATGCCGGCCTCCTCGGTGATGTTCGGCCGCTGCGCGGTGCCCCCGAGCGCGAAGGCCGCGAGCAGCGCCGCGGCGAGGGCCGCGACCGCGCAGACCACGTAGCCGATCGAGTACGCGTCCCCGAGCGCGCTGAACGCGATGTCGTGCAGCGGGTTGCCCGGCACGCTGACCTGCCCGAGCGGCCCGGACTCCAGCGCACCGGCCGCCGCCGGGGGCGCCTTCGCGACGAACCCCGCGACGGCCGTGTCGATCGACGGGTCCGCCGCGCGCTCGGCGGCGATCACCGACGCGGCGCGGCTCAGCGCGATCGCCCCGATGATCGCCGGGCCGAGCGTGAAGCCGAAGTCGCGGAGCTGGCTCGTCGTGCCCGAGGCCATCCCGGCCAGGTGCGGCGGGACGGTGTTGACCGCCACCGCCGTCACCCCGGAGAGGGCGAAGGCGAAGCCGATCCCGATGAGCGCCAGCGGCGCGATCACGGGGACGAGCGAGTGGTCGGTGACCGGCAGGAGGGACAGCCAGGCGTCACCGATCGCGATCAGCCCGAACCCCGGGCCGAGCGCCCACCGCGGGTCGAGGGAGTCGATCACCCGGGAGGTCAGCGGCATGAGCACGAGGGCGAAGCCCTGGAGGAGCACGAATGCGACCGCGGTCTCCAGCGGGCTGAAGTCCTGGATCGCGGAGAGCCGGATGCTGGTGGCGTAGGCCGTGCCGAGGAACGCGAACATCCCGAGGACCGTGACCACGGAGTTGACCGAGAACGCCCGGCTGGAGAACAGATCCAGGCGCAGCAGGGGCGCGACGGAGCGTCGTTCGACGACCAGGAACAGCACGAAGAAGACGATGGCGACCACGAAGGCGCCGATGATGGTCCCGTCGGAGAACCCGGTCGTCGATCCCTGGATCACGGCGAAGAGCAGCGCGAACAGCGCGATCGCGATCGTCGCCTGCCCGCCCCAGTCCAGGGACCGGCCCGCGGGCGAGGACGAGTTCGCCGCGGCGGTGCCGATGAGGGCACTCGCGACGGCGAGGATCGCGACCGCGACGAAGGCCCAGCGCCAGCTGGCCTCCGCGCTGTCCCCCCACGGCAGCTGGGTGACCAGGCCGCCGAGCAGCGGCGAGACGAAGCCACCCGAGGACAGCCCCGCCGCCCAGATCGCGATGCCCTTCGCGCGGCTGCGCACGTCGTGGGTGCCGGCGGCGACCATCGCGAGCGTCGTCGGGAACAGCACCGCCGCCCCGATGCCGGCCAGCGCCTGACCGGTCCACAGCACCGCGATCGACGAGCCGTTCGCCCCGGCCGCCGCCGGCGTGAGGACGCTGAGGGCCTCCCCGACGGCCATCAGGGCACTGCCACCGATCAGCAGCCGCTTGCGCCCGAACAGGTCCCCGAGCACCCCGGAGGTCAGCTCGAGCAGGGTGATCGGGACGAGGAAGGCGTCGGAGATCCAGGTCAGCTGCGACGAGGTGGTGTGCAGGTCCTGCTGGAACAGGCCGTTGAGCACGGCCGGGATGGCCAGCCCGACCTGGGCGACGAGGACGGCGAACGTCGTCGCCACCTGCGTCCCGACGGTGAGGGTCGGGGTGTGGACGGCGGCTCTGGCCCGCACGTCGGTGGGCGCGGTCATGGGCGGATGGCCTCCCGGTCCTCGTCGGCGGCGGGCGGATCGGAGTGTCATCGGTGACCCGGAGCACACCTATGGCCCTTCCGGTGACCGGAAGACCGGGCGCGAGGGGCGTCACGACGATCCGGACACTCGGATTGCTTGCGCTACGGAACGGACTCGCAGACGTAGGCGCGGGCGCCCCGACCGACGCGGGCGAGCACGACGGTGGCCGCGTGCGGCCCGGCGAGCTTGAGCTGTGGGCGGAGGCGGTCGGGGTCGACGTCGAGGCCGCGGACGAGGATCTCGACGCGGCCGACCTCGCGGCGGCGCAGCACCTGGCGCAGCGACTTCTCGGCATAGGGCCCGTGCTCGAGGACCCGGAAGGCGCGGCCCGTCGTCGGGGGACGGTCGCCGGTCAGGTAGGCCAGGTGCGCGTCCAACTGGCCCAGGCCGTGGCGGGCGGCGAACTGGCGGACCAGGCCGGCGCGCACGACGGCACCGTCGGGGTCGACGAGCCAGGCCCCGACGTCGCGCACCGGGCAGGTGTCGTCGTCGGCGTCGGTGAGCTCGTAGCCCTCGGCGGCGGTGCGCAGGACGGTCGCCCGGCGGGCCGGCCCGTCGGGTTCGACGAGCCCGGCCGACCACAGCGCCGCCTCGCGCACCCGGCCGTCGAGCGAGACGAGCTCGACCTCGCGGGCCCAGGGCACGAGGGCGGCGTCGAGCCCGGGGGCGGTGGAGACGACGAGGTCCGTGCCGGAGAAGTCTCGTTGCCGACACTGGACGTCAGGAAACCGACTTTCACGGGCCCGGGCCAGGACGTCCAACGGCGGCGTCATCTCCTCCGGCCGGCGGACGCGACGCCCGCTCGCCGTCCGGCGCGCCGGGTCGGCCACCAGCACCGCCCCGGGACGCACCGCCGGGGCCAGCGCGTCCGCCCGCACCAGCCGCGCGTCGGGCACGTTCGCCCGGGCCATCGCCAGCCGCACCGGGTCGAGGTCCGACCCCACGACCCGCTCCAGCAACCCCGACAGCACCGCCGTCTCCACGCCCACCGAGCAGGTCACGTCGGCCACCACGCGGTCGGCCGCCACCCCCGCGAGCCGCACCGCCCGGTGCCGGGCCACCGGGAGCGCCGTCGCCTGCTCGAGCGCATCGGCGGTCCACAGCCAGCCGTCGGGGAGGCGCCCGGCGGCCCGTGCCCGCAGCAGCACCGTCTCCAGCACGGCCGCGGCACGCTCGGACCCCACCAGCCGGCGGGCGGTGGCCACGTCGGCGAGCCGGTCGCCGCTCGGGGCGAACGCCTCCAGGGCCGCGCGCCCCGCGCCCGACGTCAGGAACCCGACGTCGGGCACGGTGAAGCCGTACCCCACGCCGCCCTCCCGCGAGTGATCAACGCCGAG
>JAVXWR010000461.1:0-4694 GCA_032230725.1 Actinomycetota bacterium | reverse complement strand
GACGCGGTGTACGTCGCCGACCTGGTGCCCGAGCGGGAGGACCGCCCGGCGGCTGCGCTGGCGGCCTGCGGCGACGGACGGAGCGGGTCGTGAGCGCCGGCGCGTGCACGCATGCCGGCTGGACGACGAGGACGCAGGCGCGGATGCGGGAGGTGACGACGGTGCAGCTGCAACCGCAGCACCTGCGCGCCGGCCGGCTCCCGGTCGTCGCGATCGGGGAGCCGCTGGAGGTGGCGCCGGTCCTCTACCTGAGCAGCGTGGAGGACCTGCGGTGCCGCCCACGCACGGCCTGGGAGGCGGGACCGTTCGGGATCGTGGGCGCCTGCGGCGTGGTCGGCGAGCCGCGGGTCTTCCGCGAGGAGGGCGGCGCGGTCGGCGTGGAGATCCTGGAGGTCGGGGAGCGCGAGGTCGTCGTCAACGGCGCCGGGCTCGACGGGGGCGAGCACCTCGAGCCCGGACGCCGGGTGTGCGTCGAGGGCTCGTTCTACCTCGACGTCGACCTGATCGGGATCGACGCGCCCGTCCCGATCCCGATGCGCGGCCGGTACCGCCTCGCCGCGGTGCGCCGGCACCGGCCCGGGCCGCCGGGCGGACCGCCGACCACGGAGCGGCTGGGCCGGATCCTTGCCCCTGAGGACGTCGACGCGGAGGCGTTCCTCCACGTCGCGGACCTCGTCGGGCCGGTACGGGCTCAGCGGTGAGGGGTCATCGCCCGCAGCCGCGCGATGCGGTCCTCGATCGGCGGGTGGGTGGAGAAGAGCTTCGACATGCCTTCGCCCGGCCGGAACGGGTTCGCGATCATGAGGTGCGACTGCGAGACGAGCGCCGGCTCCGGGGGCAGCGGCGCCAGCTGGGTGCCGTACTGCAGCTTGTGCAGCGCGGACGCGAGGGCCAGCGGGTCGTGCGTGAGGTCCGCGCCGCTGGCGTCGGCCTGGTACTCGCGGGTGCGGCTCACCGCCATCTGCACGATCCCGGCGGCCAGCGGGCCGACGAGCGCCAGCAGCATCGTGACCAGGACGTTCCGGTTGCCGCCGAAGAGCTGCGCCCCGAGCACGACGAAGGTCACGACGCTCGACAGGGCACCGGCCACCGAGGAGATGAGGATGTCGCGGTTGTAGACGTGGGAGAGCTCGTGGCCGAGCACGCCCCGCAGTTCCCGCTCGTCGAGCAGCCGCAGGATTCCGGTGGTCGCGCACACCGCGGCGTGGCGCGGGCTGCGCCCGGTGGCGAAGGCGTTGGGCGCGTCGGTCGGGCTGACGTAGAGCCGGGGCATCGGCTGGTGGGCGGCGGAGGCCAGCTCCCGCACGATCCGGTACATCCCGGGCTGCTCGGCCTCCGTGACCGGCACCGCGTGCATCGCCCGCAGGGCGATCCGGTCGGAGAAGACGTACGAGTAGCCGTTGACGCCGACCGCGACGAGGAGCGCGATCAGCAGGCCGCCGCGCCCGAACAGCGACCCGATGACGAGGATGAACGCGCTCAGGCCTCCGAGGAGGAGGGCGGTCTTCAGCCCGTTGCGCACCGTGGGTTCCCTTCCGCCGTGGAGCCGGTGGACCAGGGCCGGCTCGCCCACCCGGTCCAACGTGCGGGGCGGGACCGCCGTTCCGGGCCGGGCCGGTCAGGAGCGGGCGTCGCGGATCCGCTCGGCGGGCACGCCGAGGGCCTCGAGGTCCTCCGGTCGGCTGTGGCGCAGGAAGTGCTCGAGACCGACCTGGAGGAAGAGTGCCCGCGCCGTGCCCGCGAGGGGCCCGTCCCCGGCGTCGAGACGGGCCTCGGCGCTGACGAAGTACTTCCGACCGGCCACCCCGTCCAGGCGCGCGCGCAGCCACAGCGTCGTCCCGACGGGGACCGGTGCGCGGAAGTCGGTCTCGAGCCGCGCGGTCACGCACGCCCGCGTGACGAGGGCGGGGACCTGCCCCAGGCACTCGTCGAAGGCGGCCGTGAGGAAACCGCCGTGGATCAGGCCCGGGCCGCCCTGCATGACGTCGGTGACGGCCATCCGGCTGCGCACGGCGACGCCGTGACCGGCCTCCCCGCCCTCCCCGCGGTCGTCGTCGACCCACGACTCGATGCGGAGGCCGCCCGGCACGTCCGCGCACCCGCGACACGCAGGGTTGTGCGGCGGGGTCCGCTCCCCGACGCCGGGCGCCTTCGGGTGACGCGGCGGGATCGTCGCGTCCTCGGGGACGTCGAGGGAACGGGGGCGCACCTGGGTCATGTGCGCACGCTAACCGGCACGGGCACGATGTCCGCCGTGGCTGAGAGCACCGACGCACCCGCCGTCCTCGTCGAGCACCTGCCCCCGGACGACCCGGCGGAGGGCAGCGGCGTCACCGCACTGCTGACGCTGCGCGACCCGCGGCGGCGCAACGCGATGTCGCGCGCCCTCTCCGATCGCCTTCTCGAGGCCCTCGACGCCGTCGCCGCCGACGAGCGGGTCCACGCCGTCGTCGTCACCGGCGCCGCCGACCGGGGACCGGCGTTCTGCGCCGGCGGCGACCTCGACGAGCTCTCCGCGATCGGGGAGACGGAGGGTAGCGACGGCGAGGCGGCCATCAAGGCGGTCTACGCGGGCTTCCTCGCGCTCGCCGCCTGCCCGGTGCCGACCATCGCGGCCGTGGACGGGCCCGCCGTGGGCGCGGGGATCAACGTCGCGCTCGCGGCCGACATCCGCCTCGCCGGGGACACCGCGCGCTTCGAGCCCGGCTTCCTGCGGCTGGGCCTGCACCCAGGCGGGGGCATGACGTGGATGACGCAGCGGCTGGTCGGTCAGCAGACGACGCTCGCGATGCTGCTCGCCGGGGAGGGGCTGGACGCCGCGGCCGCCGTGGCGAGCGGGCTGGCCCTGCGGCGCGTCCCCGGCGAGATGCCCGACCCGCCGGTCCACGGCGACGGCACCGCGGCGCGCTCCCCGGTGGTCACCGAGGCGCTGCGGATGGCGTCGCACTCGGCCCGGGCACCGCGGGACCTCGTCGTCGCCACAAAGGCCAGCGTGCGCGCCACGGCCGATCTCGCCGACCACGCGGCGGCGGTGGACATCGAGGTCGGGCCGCAACTCACCTCACTGCACTCGCCCGCCTTCCGGGCCGGGCTCGAGCGGGTGCGCCGACGCCGCTGACACCCGCGGAAGGCTTGTTCGGTCAAGTGTGTTGTGACCCGTGGCGGGTGGCAACCATCGCCGATCACCACGCGGTTAACGTGGGATGTTGGTGTTGTCGCCTGATGCCGGACCGCAGGGGGGATCGGCTGGGGAGGACGGCACGCGCGAGGCCCGGGCAGGCGCCCGGGCTCCTGGAAGGGGTTGGGTCGCTCGATGAGCACGGACACCGAGGTCGGGGCGGAACTCCCGGACCACCTGGTGGCACACGGCGAGATCCGGCAGACCGAGGTCAAGCAGACCCACCGCGTCGTCATCCGCTTCGCCGGCGACTCGGGCGACGGCATGCAGCTGACCGGGGACCGGTTCACCTCGGAGGCCGCCGCCTTCGGCAACGACCTCGCGACGCTGCCCAACTTCCCCGCCGAGATCCGTGCCCCTGCCGGGACCCTGCCCGGCGTCTCCAGCTTCCAGCTGCACTTCGCCGACTACGACATCCTGACCCCGGGTGACCGGCCCGACGTCCTCGTCGCGATGAACCCGGCGGCGCTGAAGTCGAACCTGAAGGACCTGCCCCACGGTGGTGTCCTGATCCTCAACACCGACGAGTTCACGAAGCGGAACCTGACGAAGGTCGGGTACGAGTCGAACCCGCTCGAGGACGACTCGCTCGCGCCGTACCAGGTCCACGAGGTCGCGATGGCCGCGCTCACCCGCACCGCGCTCGAGCCGACCGGGATGAGCAAGAAGGACGCCGAACGCGCCAAGAACATGTTCGCGCTCGGGCTGCTGTCGTGGATGTACCACCGCGGCACCGAGGGCACCGAGGCGTTCCTGCGGGAGAAGTTCGCCAAGAAGCCCGAGCTGGCCGAGGCGAACATCCTGGCCTTCCGCACCGGCTGGAACTACGGCGAGACCACGGAGTCGTTCGCCGTCACCTACGAGGTCGCCCCGGCCGCGCTGCCCACGGGCACCTACCGCCAGATCACCGGGAACCTGGCGCTGGCCTACGGCGTCGTCGCCGCCGGTCAGCTCGCGAAGCTGCCGGTGTTCCTGGGCACCTACCCGATCACCCCGGCGTCGGACGTGCTGCACGAGCTGTCCAAGCACAAGGGCATGGGCGTCACGACGTTCCAGGCCGAGGACGAGATCGCGGGCGTCGGCGCGGCGCTGGGCGCCTCGTTCGGCGGCGCGCTCGGAGTCACCTCGACCTCCGGGCCCGGGGTGGCGCTGAAGTCGGAGACCATCGGGCTGGCGGTCGCGCTCGAGCTGCCGCTGCTGATCCTCGACGTCCAGCGCGGTGGCCCCTCGACGGGGCTGCCGACCAAGACCGAGCAGGCCGACCTGCTGCAGGCGATGTACGGGCGCAACGGCGAGGCCCCGGTCCCGATCGTCGCGCCGGCCTCGCCGAGCGAGTGCTTCGACGCCGCGATCCAGGCGGCGCGGATCGCGCTGACCTACCGCACGCCGGTGTTCCTGCTCTCCGACGGCTCGATCGCCAACGGCTCTGAGCCGTGGAACGTGCCCGACGTCGACTCCCTCCCGGACCTGTCCGTGGAGTTCGCGACCGAGCCGAACGCCCCGGACGGGTCGGGCG
>JAVXWR010000440.1:0-3534 GCA_032230725.1 Actinomycetota bacterium | reverse complement strand
GCCCACGAGGTGGTGGTCGAGTGGCCGCACCGCTACCTGGCCGCGGAGGCCGAGGCGGGGCGCATCGACTCCCGGACCGCCCTCGCCGTCCTCACCCACGACCCGAAGTTCGACGTGCCGCTGCTCGAGGTGGCGCTGCGGCTGCCCGAGATCGGCTACATCGGCGCGATGGGGTCGCGCCGCACCCACGAGGACCGGCTCGCGCGGCTGCGCGAGTCCGGCGTCACCGAGTCCGAGCTGGAGCGGATGTCCAGCCCGATCGGTCTCGACCTCGGGGCGCGCACCCCCGAGGAGACCGCGGTGTCGATCGCGGCCGAGATGATCGCGCGGCAGTGGGGCGGGGACGGGACGCCGCTGTCGGACCGCCAGGGCCCGATCCACGGGGACTCCAACGTCGAGCCCGGCATCAGCGCCGAGGAGCTGGCCCGCCCGGCCGAGCTGGCGTCCGGACCCCGCTGATCGGCGGACGTCCCCCTACTGACGGGTAGGTGTCACCATCGTGGTGGACGGGCCCGTTCGGGCCCGTGCGCTGGGTCGCGAGGCTGCCCAAGTCCCGTGTGCGTATGTAACGTGGGCAACACCGAGCACCCGACGGTGGGGAAGGGGGGCAGCGTGGTCCTCGTCGACACCGTGACGCGCGTCGGTCAGTCCCTGGTGGTCTCTCGGCAGACCGGGGAGGAGGACCCGGCGGCGCCCGGGTCGACTCCGCGCAACCCTGCCTCGACGGCGGACGAAGCCGCGCGCCCGCACGGCAGCGGGCACGTCCAGGCCCGCCCCGAGAGCCCCCGGCTGGCGAAGTTCCACGTCCCGGAGATCGTCTTCGGTCCCGGGTCGCTGGCCGAGGCGGCCCACGCCGCGGTCCGGCTCGGGGCCCGCCGCCCCTTGCTCGTCACCGACGAGGGTCTCCTCGCCGCCGGGTGGCCGCAGCAGCTGCTCCGCCACCTCGTCGACGGCGGGATGGACGCCACGGTCTGGAGCGGGGTCACCCCGAACCCCAAGGACCACGAGATCGCGGCCGGCCACGAGTGCTACCGCTCCGCGGGGTGCGACGTCCTCGTCGCCGTCGGTGGCGGGTCGGTCATCGACGCCGCGAAGGGCATCGCGCTGCTCGCCGGCAACGGCGGTCTGATCACCGACTTCGAGGGCGTCGACCGCATGGTCGCCCCGATCCCCCCGATGGTGATGGTGCCGGCGACCTCCGGCACCGGCGCCGACGTCTCGCAGTTCTGCATCGTCACCGACACCCTGCGCAACACCAAGATCACGATCCTCGGCCGGGCGCTCGTCCCGGACGTCTCGGTGGTCGACCCCCACCTGCTCACGACGATGCCGGACTGGCTCAACGCCGCGACCGGACTCGACGCCCTGACCCACGGCATCGAGGCCTACGTCTCGCGGGCGCACAACCCGCTGACCGACCACCACGCGCTCCAGGCGATCTCGCTCGTCGGCCTGCACCTCGAGCGCACCATGGACCACCCGCTGGAGCAGGAGTCCCGGGTCCACATGGCCCAGGCCGCGCTGGAGGCCGGACTCGCGTTCACCAACGCGATCCTCGGCGCCGCGCACGCGATGAGCCACCAGGTCGGCGGGCTGCTCGACCTGCCGCACGGTGTGATCAACGGGATCCTCCTGCCCCACGTCGTGCGGTTCAACGCCGAGTCCGACCCGGCGCGGTTCGTGCCGATCGCGCAGGCCCTCGGGTTCCCGGGCGAGGTCGGCCGGTCGTGCTCGCAGGCGCTGGCCGAGGACGCCGCCGAGTGGGCGGCGTGCGAGGTGCGCCGCCTCGCCGACGAGCTCGGCGTGCCCAAGGGCCTCGGCGAGATCGGGGTGACCGCGGAGGACGTGCCGACGCTGTCGCTGATGACCATGGCCGACGCCTGCCTGTCGACCAATCCGCGCGACGCCGACCGCGCCGACATCGAGGCGCTGTTCCGTCGGGCGCTGTAGTCGCCCGTGGAGCACCGCACCGATCCCGGACCCGCCGAGCCGCGCGCCGAGGCGCCCGACCTCGACCTGCTCACCGGCATCCGCTCCGGGAAGCCGTCCTTCTACGTCGAGTACCTCGCCTCGGCCGAGCGCCTGCGCCGCGTGATCCACGCCCTCGACCGCATCAGCCGGGCCCTGGTCCGCACGACCGAGGGCCCGGGGACGCTGGTCCGGGCGGTCGCCGAGGCCGCGGCCGAGCACCTCACCGCCCACTGGGTGGTGTTCGCCCTCGCCGACGGCGCCCTGCCCGAGGCGGCCCCGCGCGCCCTCGTGCTCGGACCCGACCTCGTCGAGGCCGCGACCGATACGCCCGAGGAGCTCCCGCCGTTCGTCCTGCGCCACCTGCAGGCCGTGCGCCGCGGTGAGCACGACCCCGCGGACGCCGCCGAGTCCGGGACCAACGGCCACGGGCCCGCCCGCGACGCCGGGCCCGGGTCGGCGACCCGGCCGGCCGACCCGCACCACCTGCACGTGCCGGTGCACCTCGACGGCGCGGTCGTCGGGGAGATCGTCGCGTGGACCGGCGTGGACCGCCGCATCGACGCCACCGACGCGTCGGTGCTGCGCGTGCTCGCCAGCCAGACCGCGGCCGCGCTGCAGAACTCCGCGCTGCACCAGCGCACGCTGCGCCTCTACGACGAGGCCAGCCGCCACGCCGCGGACCTCGCGGCCCGCAACGAGCAGCTCCAGCGCACCCGCGACGCCCTCACCGTCGCCCGCCAGCGCGAGGTCCTCGACTCCGAGCGCCACCGTATCGCCCGCGAGCTGCACGACTCGGTCACCCAGTACGCCCTCTCGGCCGGGATGCAGATCGAGGTGGTGCGCTCGGAGATCCGGGACGAGGGTCAGCGCGAGCGCCTCGAGACCGCGAAGCAGCTGACCCGTCGCGCCGTCGAGCAGCTGCGCTCGGCGATCTACGCGCTCAACCACTCCGGCGAGCACGGCCACCGCACCCTGCCCGCCATGCTCGAGGAGCTCTCGGCGGTCCACATGCCCTCCGACCTGCGGGTGGAGGTGCGCATCGAGGGCCGTCCGGTGTCGCTGCCCGCGACCGCGGAGCGCTCGCTCTTCCGCGTGGCGGGCGAGGCGCTGTTCAACGCCGCCGTGCACGCCGAGGCCACCGTCGCCGTCGTGCGCCTCGCCTTCCGCAAGGACCGCCTCGTGCTCTCCGTCGCCGACGACGGCACGGGTGACCCCGAGCAGGTCCGCCGCACGCTGCGCGTCGCCGCGGCCCGTGATCTCGACGGCTCCCACCGAGGCCTCGCGAACATGGCCGAGCGGTCGCGGGAGATCGGCGGCACGCTGGCGGTCCAGCGGGCCCGCCAGGGCGGCATCCGCATCCAGGTGGTGGTCCCGCTCCCGATCGGCGCGGAGGCCGAGCAGGCCACGCGCGCCGCCGTCGCCTCGCCGGAGCCCGCGCAGCCCGGAGAACCCTCCGAACCGGGAGGGACCCAGGCGGCCCCCGACCGCGAGACTGGATCCGGGACCGCTGACCCCGCACGCCGCCCCACCGCGCACGATCTTGGGAGCACGACATGACCGACA
>JAVXWR010000439.1:0-2902 GCA_032230725.1 Actinomycetota bacterium | reverse complement strand
GACGTTGTCGGTCGTCGAGTTGTTCCCGTAGGTCCCACATCCCAGCGTCAGGGACGGCGTCAACCCGTTGCCGAGACCGATGCACCCATGAGCGCCTGGGCCGTTGACCAGGATCCTGCTCGCGGGCATACGCTGGGCGAACGCAGCCTGTCGGGCGGGGCTGGTGCTGTGGACGATCGCGGTGTGGCCGTCGCCACCGTTGCCCAGCAGCACCCGGCAGAGCCCGAGGCCGTCCTCGTCGCCGTCGACGGTGAACAGCGACAGCATCGGCGCCAGCTTCTCCCGGCCGAACGGGCCGCGGGACGCTTGTCGAGGCACCTCGGCGACGAGCAGGCGGGTGTCGGCCGGGACCGCAATGTTCGCGAGTTCGGCGATCGCGCGCGCCGGTTGCCCGAGGACCGTTCGCCGGAGCCGGCCGTGCTCGTCGAAGGCGACCTGCTGGAGCTTGTCGCAGTCCCCGCCCCCGAGGACCGCGGCGCCCGCGGCACGCAACGCCTTCACGAAGCGCTCGTGAATCGAGCGGTCGACGACGAGGTTGTTCTCGGACCCGCAGATAATGCCGTGGTCGAAGGACTTGCCGTCGACGACCGCCTGTGCGGCACGCACAGGGTCCGCGTCCGCGCAGACCCAGACCGGAGCGTTGCCGGCTCCCACCCCGATCGCCGGCGTGCCCGAACTGTAGGCGGCGCGCACCATCGCGGCTCCACCTGTGGCCAGGATCAAAGCGACGTCGGGATGGCTCATCAGGGCGGCCGTCATCCGCCGCGTGGTCCGCGGACGGACGTCCTGGACGAGGTCAAGCGGTGCCCCGTGCCGCGCCAGGACGCCGCGCAGGAGGTCGACGGTCCGGCCGGCCACGTCTCCGGCGTCCCGGTGACAGCTCGCGATCAATGAGTTGCGGGCCTTCCAGCAGATCAGTGCCTTAAAGACCAGGGTGGCGACCGGGTTGGTCATCGGGATGAGGCCGAGCACCACGCCCACCGGATCGGCCACCTGCACGAGGCCCTGGTTGTCTTCCTGTGCGATGACACCCGGCCCGGGCCGGGCCTCGAGCCATGCCGCCACGTCGAGGCTCG
The DNA here is from genome assembly GCA_032230725.1 of Actinomycetota bacterium. Classification (GTDB taxonomy): domain Bacteria; phylum Actinomycetota; class Actinomycetes; order Mycobacteriales; family Pseudonocardiaceae; genus Actinomycetospora. Next base: position 1,826 of record JAVXWR010000439.1, on the reverse strand, counting down.
CGAAGCGGTTCTTCACTGTCTTGTCGGCCACCGACCCGATACCGGTCTCGGCGACTGTGGCGTCGGCCAGCTCCGCCGCGTGCTCGGCGATCACGGCGGCGGCGTCCGCGAGGAGGGCACCGACGGCCTCCTCCGACCACGAAGCGAAATGGCGCTGGGCCGCCTGGCTCGCGCTCACAAGGGCGTCCGTCCGGGGATCACGTTCGCCAGCGAAGACGAACTCCTCGAGGTGCTTGGAGTAGTCACGGGCCTTCCGGGCGGCGTGCTGTGAGAGCAGCCGGAGCACGGATAACCCCACCGCGGGGTCGTCCCGGCAGAGGTCGTCGAGCGCCTCGGCGGTCAGGACGCGGGCGACGACGTCGGTGTGGGCGTAGGCGCTGGCCGACCGTGGCCCGTCGTCTAGGAGGGCGAACTCGCCGCAGACGGTGCCGGGCTGCATGTAGGACACGACGCCGTCGGTGTCGAGGTCCGGGCGCTCGACCTCGACGCGGACCTCTCCGGAGGTGATGAAGAACGCACCCTCGGCCTGGTCGCCCTCACGCATGAGGCACGCACCGCACGGGAAGTGCCGCGTCTCGAGGTGCGGCTCGAGGGCCGGGCCGGCGAGCCCGGCGGCGAGTGCCGACGCAGCATCGGTCATGGTCTTCCTCCACGGTCTGTCGTGTGTTGGATCCTTCGCCCGGGGCAGACCCCGCGGCAGAGTTCACGACGAGGCAGCTAGGGCCCCGGGAACCATCTGTTGAACTCCGAGGCGACCCTGCCGTCACCGCGCACCGTGAGGCCCGGGTCGTGCGGCCCGACGCGTCCCAGCACGAACCGCAGGGCCGTGCTGTCGTCACGGGCGGTGACAACGCCCGTCGGGTCGGCGGAGCCGGCTGCGACCCAGCGGTCCCCGTCGAGCGCGACGCGCAGATCCAGCGAGGGTCCGGTCACCGCCAGGACGGTGCCGGCCGACGGGCGCGCCTCGGTCGCCGCCGCCATGGCCGGGAGAACCACGCCGAGCGCCGAGGCCGTCGCGTCGACCACGTCCTCGTCGAGGTCCTCCTCCTGCCCGAGCGCACAAGCCAGATCATCGGTGTGCAAGCCGGCTTCCATGACGAACAGCTGCAGGGCCAGCGCGGTCGGCACGTCGCCGTAGGGCAGCGGCAGGGTGCGGTCCTCGCCGCCGGCCGGCACCGTCCTCACCTCGCTCAGGAGCTCGTCCACGCCCGATCGGAGCGCGGCCCGCAGCACGTTGGGGTCGTGGCTGCTCGGGGTCCGACCCTCGGCCCGACCGGGCGCGCCCGTACGGCCACGCCGTAGCGCGTCGGCCTCCATCGAGACGCCCCAGGTGAGGTGCAGCACAAGGGCGGCGACATCCCAGCCCGGGCAGCGGGTGCGCAGCGACAACTGCTCCGGTGACAGGTCGGCGAGCGTGGCGAGCACGTGGCTCCAGCAGCGCTCCAGGGCTGCCCCGGCGCGCTCGACGGTCAGCACGTCACGCCTCCGGAGACCCACGAGGGTAGCGGGCCGAGACTGACGAGGCTCCGCGACGCCGGTCGGGCACCGGCACGGGCAGCCTCGAGCCGCGGACGTTCGGCCAGGGGGGCGGCGTCCATGGCGGTGTTCATGGCGACTGCGTCGGCGAGGAGCCGCCGCGCGTCGTGGGTGTCGCCTGCGGCGCGGGCCAGCAGCCCGAGGTAGTGCGATGCCGCCCCCAGGCAGAGGGCGCCCGACCCGAGGACGACGTTCTGTCCGCGCCAGGGCTCGAGCCATCCGCGCAGCGCGTGGGCGTCACCCGCGACGTCGTCCCCGGCGGCTGCGAGTGCCGCGACCACCTCGGCGAG
>JAVXWR010000438.1:0-5949 GCA_032230725.1 Actinomycetota bacterium | reverse complement strand
CGGGCTCGACCCCCGCCTGGTCGTGCTCGGCGCGCACGCCGACGAGGCCCGGGCCGCGGTCGGCGCGGCCGATCCGGCGGCGACGGTCGTCGTGGCCGAGGACTGGGCCGACGGGATGGGGGCCTCGTTGCGGGCGGGTCTGGCCGCCCTCGGCGTACCCGACCCCGCACGCGCCGTGGACGCGGTGCTCGTCCTCCTCGTCGACACCCCCGGCATCGGCGCGGCCGCCCTCGCCCGGGTGGCCGCCGCCGCGACCCGCGACGGGCTCGTGCGGGGCAGCTACGACGGCCGCCCGGGGCACCCGGTTTTGCTGGGGGCGGAGCACCTCGCCGGGGTCGCGGCGGCCGCGCACGACGATGTCGGTGCGCGGGGCTACCTTGCGGGTCGTGACGACGTCCGGCCCGTCGAGGTCGGTGACGTCGCGGCCCGCGACGACGTCGACACCCCGGCCGACCTGGCCCGGGTGAGCGGGAGCACCACCGACCGGGAGGGGTGAGCAGCGTGGCGGTCCCGGGTCCGGGCTACGCCATCACCGCGCGCGTGGAGGCGCCCGCCAGCGCCACAGCGGCGGGTGACCTCGCGGTCGCCGTCGGGCGCGTGGGCGGGGTGATGACCGCGTTCGACGTGGTGGAGTCCCGCACCGAGTCGATCATCGTCGACATCTCCTGCAACGCCCTGTCCGAGCAGCACGCCGAGGAGATCACCGACGCCCTGGAGACCCTCGACGGCGTCCGGGTGCGCAACGTCTCGGACCGGACCTTCCTGATCCACCTCGGCGGGAAGATCGAGGTCACCCCCAAGGTCGGCCTCCGCACCCGCGAGGACCTCTCCCGCGCCTACACCCCCGGCGTCGCGCGGGTGTGCCAGGCGATCGCCCGCCGCCCCGACGACGCCCGGCGGCTCACCATCAAGCGCAACACCGTCGCCGTCGTCACCGACGGGTCCGCCGTGCTGGGGCTCGGCAACCTCGGGGCGGCCGCGGCGATGCCGGTGATGGAGGGGAAGGCGGCGCTGTTCAAGCGCTTCGCCGGGGTGGACGCCTGGCCGGTGGCCCTGGACACCCAGGACACCGAGGAGATCATCCGGACCGTCGAGGTGCTCGCCCCCGCCTACGGCGGCATCAACCTCGAGGACATCGCCGCGCCGCGCTGCTTCGAGATCGAGGCGCGGCTGCGGGAGTCGCTGGACATCCCGGTGTTCCACGACGACCAGCACGGCACGGCCGTCGTCGTCCTCGGCGCGCTGCGCAACGCCCTGCGCGTGGTCGGGAAGCGCTCGCAGGACTGCCGGATCGTGGTGTGCGGCGTCGGGGCGGCCGGCTCGGCGATCATCCGGCTGCTGCTGCCGCTCGAGCCCGCCGACATCCTCGCGGTCGACGTGGACGGGATCATCCATCGGGACCGGCCCGGCCTGCACGACTCGCTGCGCTGGGTGGCCGAGCAGACGAACCACGACGGGCTGACCGGCGACGTGCACGACGCGCTGCCGGGCGCCGACGTCTTCATCGGGGTGTCGGCGCCCAACCTGCTGCACGCCGAGGACGTCAAGGGCATGGCCGACGACGCGATCGTCTTCGCCCTCGCCAACCCCGACCCGGAGATCGATCCCGGGATCGCGCAGCACCACGCGGCGATCGTCGCCACCGGCCGGTCCGACTACCCCAACCAGATCAACAACGTGCTCGCGTTCCCGGGCATCTTCCGCGGACTGCTCGACGCGCAGGCCCGGGGCATCACCGACGCGATGCTGCTGGCCGCGTCGGCCGCGATCGCGGACGTGGTCGCCGAGCCGAACCCGCTGTTCATCGTGCCCAGCGTGTTCGACGCCGCCGTGTCGCCTGCCGTCGCGTCGGCGGTCCGGCGGGTCAGCGAGGCCGAGCGGAGCGCCGAGGGCGCGTCGGTCCAGGACGCGCTCGACGCCGGGTCGGCGTCGGCGGAGGGCGCGCTCGAGACGGACAACGAGTGACCCCGGCGGAGGGCGCCCGGCGCCTCACCCACGTCGACGAGTCCGGGGCGGCACGGATGGTCGACGTCGGGGACAAGGAGATCACCCGCCGCGTCGCCACCGCGAGCGGTGTCCTGCGCACCACCGCCGAGGTCTGCGCCGCGCTGCGCGACGGGACCGTGCCCAAGGGCGACGCCCTGGCCACCGCGCGCATCGCGGGGATCCTGGGCGCCAAGCGGACGCCCGATCTCATCCCGCTCTGCCACCCCATCCCGCTCGCGGGCGTGACGGTGGACCTCGAGGTGGGCGAGCGCGAGGTGCGGGTGGAGGCGACCGCCCGCAGCGCCGACCGCACCGGGGTGGAGATGGAGGCGCTCACGGCGGTCGCGGTCGCCGGTCTCGCGCTCCACGACATGATCAAGGCGCTCGACCCGGCCGCGACGATGGACGCGGTCCGGTTGGATCGCAAGGAGGGCGGGCGCTCCGGCGTCTGGACCCGGCCCCCGGACCGATGAGCCGGGACATCGACCCAGGAGGGACGACGGTGGACGAGCCCCGAGCCCAGGAACCGCTGCGGCACGCGCGGGTGGTGACGGCGTCGAACCGCGCCGCGGCCGGGGTGTACGAGGACCGCGGCGGCCCGCTGATCGTCGAGTGGCTGCGTGCGCGCGGCTACCGCGTGGACGACCCGGTCGTCGTGCCGGACGGCGAGCCGGTGGCCGAGGCGCTGCGGGCCGCGGTGGCCGACCGCGTGCAGGTCGTCATCACCACGGGCGGCACCGGCATCGCGCCGACCGACGGCACCCCGGAGGCGACGCGGGCGGTGCTCGACTACGAGGTGCCCGGGCTCGCGGACGCGGTGCGGGCGGCCGGCGCGGACCAGGTCCCGACGAGCGTGCTGTCCCGTGGCGTGGCCGGGGTCGCCGGGCGCACCCTGGTGGTGAACCTCCCCGGCTCGCCGGGCGGGGTGCGCGACGGCCTGGGCGTGCTCGAACCCGTGCTCGACCACGCCGTCGACCAGATCCAGGGAGGGGACCACCAGTGAGTGCAGCCCGGGAGCACGCCCCGGCGCCTGACGCGGTGGTGCTGCGCGCGGCCGTCGGGGAGGAGCCGCTCGACGTGTCCGAGCACGCGGCGCTCGTCGACGGGCCCCGCAGCGGCGCCGTCGTGACGTTCTCCGGCGTGGTGCGCGACCACGACCACGGCCGCTCGGTGCACGCCCTGGACTACGAGGGTCACCCGAGCGCCGGTGCCGTGGTCGAGCGCGTCGCCGCCGAGGTCGCGGGCCGCCACCCCGGCGTCACCGCCGTGGCCGTGTCGCACCGGATCGGGGCGCTCGCCGTCGGGGACGTCGCGCTGGCCTGTGCGGTCGCCGGGGAGCACCGGCGCGAGGCGTTCGACGCGTGCAGCGAGCTGGTCGACGAGGTCAAGCGGCAGCTGCCGGTGTGGAAGCGCCAGGAGTTCGCCGACGGCTCCGAGGAATGGGTGAACTGCCCCTGACTCCGGCTCCGCACGCGCCGCGGCCCCCGTCCCGGTCCGGGGCGGGGGCCGCGTGCGTGACGGATCAGCCCACGGTGATCTTCTGGCCGGGGGTGAGGGCATCGGGGTTCGCGATGCCGCTGTGCTGTGCGATCGACTGCGAGGTCGTGCCGTGCGCGGCGGCGATCCCGGAGAGCGTGTCGCCTGAGGCGACGGTGTAGGAGCCCCCGCCCGAGCCGCTCGACGCCCTGGTCGCCTCCACCGGCTTCGTCTCGACCGACGTCGTCGAGCCGGACGAGCCCGTGCCGGAGGAGCCCGAGCCGGAGGAGCTGGAGCCGGAGGACTTCGACGACCCGCCCGCCTTCTTGGAGCACACCGGCCAGGCGCCCATTCCCTGGCTGCCCTTGACCTTCTCCGCGACCTGGATCTGCTGCTCACGGCTGGCGCCCTCGGGCTGACCCGAGCCGCCGAACGCGTGCCAGGTCGAGTCGGTGAACTGCAGACCGCCGCCGTAGCCGTTCCCGGTCGAGGTGTGCCAGTTGCCGCTGCTCTCGCACTGGGCGATGGCGTCCCAGTCGGTCGCCGAGGCCGTGCCGGCCGCCAGCGCCAGCGGGGTGGCCGCAAGCGCGCCGACCAGCGTCAGCTGGGCCGCCCGACGGGTGAGGGCGTGCGCCAGTGACTCATCGGTACTACGAAGCATGACCTCTCGCTCGCACCGCGCCCCACCAGGCACGGGCCGGGAGCGTGCTCCCCAGCGGGTCGTCGACCGGTTCCACGCGGTCTCTCCGCCGGGCACACCCGCTTCGGGTGTGCCGGATCCCGTCCTGCTCGCGCCTGTCCGGTCCGCACCTCTCGTGTGGGGTCTCCCGGGACCGCTGGACAGGCGGCGGGCGCGGCGGCCCCGGGGCTGTTTCGGACCGTCCCTCGGGACGGCCGAGATCGAACGGTACGGAGGACGCGCGAGGTTTCAACCCGGTCGCACATCGCGAACGATCACGGCGAATGGGCGTGTCGAATGCGCCGCGCCGTCGTTGGCCCTTCTCAGTGCGTCGACCACCGGCCGTTTCGCGAATGTCACCTGGTTGTGATTCGACGAGTGAATGTCGCGGGCGTCACCATTTCAGCGCCGCATTCTGCGGCGTGGGACACAGGTTCGTGAGGTAGGGGACCCGTCGTGGTGGCCGGGTGATCCGGGCTGGGGGACGATGGAGTGGTGACCGCTGCCATCGATCTGACCGGGCCCGACGACGTCGCCGCCGCGCTCGAGCGCACCGGGTACCTCGCCGACGCGGGCCTCGCGTCGGCGGCGTTCCTCGCCCTGCGCATGGGGCGACCGCTGTTCTGCGAGGGCGAGCCCGGCACCGGGAAGACCGCGCTCGCTCATGCCCTCGCCGAGGTGCTCGGCGCACCGCTCGTGCGGCTGCAGTGCCACGAGGGCATCGACGCCTCGCAGGCGCTCTACGACTGGGACTTCCCCCGCCAGCTGCTGCACCTGCGCACCGTCGAGGCGACCGCGGCGGCGTCGGGAAATGCCCTCGACGCCGACGCCGTCGAGGCCTCCCTGTACGACCGCCGCTTCCTGCTCGCCCGGCCGGTGCTCCAGGCGCTGCAGACCTCGCCGTGCGTGCTGCTCGTCGACGAGGTCGACCGCGCCGACGACGAGTTCGAGGCGTTCCTGCTCGAGGTGCTGGCGGAGAACTCGGTGACGATCCCCGAGATCGGCGTGATCCGGGCGGAGACGCCGCCACTGGTCGTCCTCACCTCCAACCGCACCCGCGAGGTGCACGACGCGCTCAAGCGCCGCTGCCTCTACCTGTGGCTCGAGCACCCGGACCTCGCCCGCGAGATCGCCATCCTGAAGGCACGGATGCCCCACCTCTCGAGCGAGCTGGCCGAGCAGGTCGCCCAGGCCGTGCAGCGGCTGCGCCGCCTGGACCTGCTCAAGCCCCCCGGGGTCGCCGAGACGCTGGACTGGGCGGCGGCGCTCGAGCTGATCGGGGCGCGGCGCCTCGACCTGGAGTCGGCGACCGCGACGCTGGGGGCCGTCCTGAAGTACCGCGAGGACGCCGACCGGGCCCGCGACGCGCTGGACGCCCTGCTCGCGTCATGAGCACCAGGGGCGAGCGGAGCGACGGGGAATGACCGCAGGTGACCGGGGCGGGAGCAGCGACGGGCCGGCTCCCCGCCCGCACGCGGGCGCGCTGCTGGCCTCCGACGTCGTCGAGGCACTCGACTCGGGTGCCGCTCCCGACGACGCCGTCCTCACCGACCTCGTCGCGTTCACCCGCCTGCTGCGCAACGCCGGCGTCCCGGTCACGCCGGACCGGACGGCCACCTACCTGCGCGCGCTGCGCGAGGTCGACCTGGCGAGCGAGGTGGCGATGTACTGGGCGGGCCGCCTCACGCTCTGCTCGGACCCCGACGACGTCGCCCGCTACGACCAGGCCTTCCACGCCTGGTTCTCCTCCGACCCGCGCGAACAGCGGATGGGGCGCGCGGCGCCGCCGAAGCCGCGGGCCGCGACGA
>JAVXWR010000423.1:0-5092 GCA_032230725.1 Actinomycetota bacterium | reverse complement strand
GGGCCGTGGTGGCCGCGAGCCAGCCGTGCTCCTCGTCGGGCACCAGGTCCGGGGTGATGACACCGAGCCCGCCGGCGGCCGCGAGGTCCCGGGCGAAGGCGGCAGGACCCCCACCCGCCCCGTAGCGCAGCACCGGGTTCCAGTAGGTCATGACGACCGCGCGTCCCCCTCGGGAGGCGAGGGTCTCGACGACCGCGAGGGTGTCCCGGACCCGCACCCCGCCCCGCAGCGCGGTGTCGACCGCGCGCTGGATCACCGGGCCGTCGAGCACCGGGTCGGAGTAGGGCAGGCCGACCTCGACGAGGTCCGCGCCCGCGTCGAGGGCCTGGGTGAGCAGCCCCGTCGAGCCGGCCACCGTCGGGTAGCCCGCCGGCAGGTAGGCGATCAGCGCAGCCCGGGACTCGGCGCGGGCCGTCGTGAAGACCTCGTCCAGCACGGTCAGCCCGCTGCGTGGCGCGTCACTGACGGTCACAGCTCCCGCTCCCCCGCCGCTGCGTCGGGCGAGGACGGCTCCTCGGTGGGCAGCGACGCCGGATCCACGACGTCGAACCAGCGTGCGGCGGTGTCGACGTCCTTGTCCCCGCGCCCGGAGAGGTTGACCAGCAGCATCGCGTCCGGCCCCAGCTCGCGGCCCAGGCGGACCGCGCCGGCCACGGCGTGCGCCGACTCGATCGCCGGGATGATGCCCTCGGTGCGGCAGAGGAGCTTGAACGCGTCCATCGCCTCTGTATCGGTGACCGCGACGTACTCGGCGCGCCCGCTGTCGCGCAGGAAGGAGTGCTCCGGCCCGACGCCGGGATAGTCGAGGCCGGCCGAGATCGAGTGGGACTCGACCGTCTGGCCATCCTCGTCCTGCAGCACGTAGGTGAGCGCCCCGTGCAGCGCGCCGACGCTCCCACCGGTGATCGACGCGGCGTGCCGGCCGGTGTCGACGCCGTCGCCCGCGGCCTCGCACCCGATCAGGCGCACCGAGTCGTCGTCGAGGAACGGGTGGAAGATGCCGATGGCGTTCGAGCCGCCGCCCACGCAGGCCAGGATCGCGTCGGGCAGCCGGCCGTACTGCTCGAGCACCTGCGCCCGCGCCTCGAGGCCGATGACCCGGTGGAAGTCGCGGACCATCATCGGGAACGGGTGCGGGCCGGCCGCGGTGCCCAGCACGTAGTGGGTGTTCTCCACACTCGCCACCCAGTCCCGGTACGCCTCGTTCAGCGCGTCCTTCAGCGTGCGCGAGCCGGTGGTGACCGGGACGACCTCGGCGCCGAGCAGCCGCATCCGGGCAACGTTGAGGGCCTGCCGCTCGGTGTCGACCTCGCCCATGTAGACGACGCACTCGAGCCCGAGCAGCGCCGCGGCGGTGGCCGTCGCGACGCCGTGCTGGCCCGCCCCGGTCTCGGCGATCACGCGCGTCTTGCCCATGCGCACCGTGAGCAGGGCCTGACCCAGCACATTGTTGATCTTGTGCGAGCCCGTGTGGTTGAGGTCCTCGCGCTTGAGCAGGATGCGGGCGCCGCCGGCGTGCTCGGAGAGGCGGCGGGCGTCGGTGACGGGGCTGGGCCGCCCCGCGTAGTCCCGCTGCAGGCGGTCGAGCTCGGTGAGGAACTCCGGGTCGTGACGGGCCTTGTCGTACTCCGCGGCGACCTCGTCGACGGCGGCGATCAGGGCCTCGGGCATGAATCGCCCGCCGAAGCGGCCGAAGTGGCCGGTGGAATCCGGGTCGTGGCCGTGGTCGGACAGGCCGGCGCTCGCGGTGGGGAGTCCGCCGGGGCTGGTGGTCATGCTGGGTCCTTCGTCGTGCCGGACGGGCGGCGGGTGGTGCGGCTGGTCAGCGGCTGGGCTTGGGGCACGCCGGGTGCGAGCCGGCCGTGACCAGCTGGCGCACGGCGGCGCGGGGGTCCTCGGCCGTGGCCATCGACTCGCCGACGAGCACCGCGTCCGCGCCCAGGCCCGCGTAGGTCATGAGGTCCCCGGGCCCGCGCACGCCGGACTCGGCCACCCGCAGCACCTCGCCGGGCAGGCCCGGGGCGAGCCGACTGAAGATCGTCCGGTCGACGTCGAGGGTGGCGAGGTTCCGCGCGTTGATGCCCACGAGCTTGGCGCCGGCGCGCAGCGCCATGTCCGCCTCCTCCTCGTCGTGGATCTCGACGAGGGCGGTCATGCCCAGCGAGTGCACGCGGTCGACCAGCGCGTCGAGCGCGTTCTGTTCGAGCACCGAGCACATCAGCAGCACCAGGTCGGCGCCGTGGGCGCGGGCCTCGTGCACCTGGTAGGTCCCGACGACGAAGTCCTTGCGCAGGACGGGCACGTCGACCGCGGCGCGGACCTCGTCGAGGTCGGTGAGGGAGCCCTCGAAGAGTCGCTGCTCGGTGAGGACGCTGACGACCCGGGCGCCCCCCTCGACGTACTGGCGGGCGAGCTTCGCCGGGTCGGGGATGTCGACCATGTGGCCCCGCGAGGGCGAGGCCCGCTTGACCTCCGCGATCACGCCGATGCCCTGGCCCTGCAGCGCGGCGAGCGCGTCCTTCGGGGGCGGCGCCGCGACCGCGGCGGCCTTGACCTGGTCGAAGGGGACGGCGGCCTCGCGCTCCGCGAGGTCGGCACGAACCCCCTCGAGGATCTTCTCCAGGACGCTCACGCGGATGCTGCCCCCGTTCCTCGGGCGATCGTCGGTCGTGTCACCGGGCCTGAAGGACCCCCCGCCCGATCTCGCCGGCCGGGTTCGGTCCATGTTAACCCCGGCCTCCCTCGGCCCGGTCCGGCGCCCTCCCCGCGGAGGGGCTCGGCGGACCCGGGACGTCGCCGCCGGAATCGGACACGCCGGGCCCGGCCTGCGGCGACGTGGTGGTCGGGTCCTCCCCCGCGTCCAGGGCCTCCCAGAGGCTGCGGTCCTCGTCCGGCGTGCGCTCCCGCGGCCGGCCCGCGGGCGCGTCGTAGCGGGCGCCGAGCCGGGGCATCACGGAGCCGCGGGCCGCCACGAGGGCCCCCACGACCACGAGGAGCGCCCCGCCCAGCGCGGCGAGCAGCGGCCAGACGAGGGTGACCTGCACGCCGAGCGCGCGTCCGGCCTGCCGGGCGGGCGCAGGCAGCAGGGACGGGGCGGGGGCGACGAGGCCCGACACCGCCTGCAGCAGCGCCCACAGCCCGGCCACCCCCACGATCACCCCGACCGCACGTCGCCCCCAGCCGGACGTGGCGAGCAGCCCGCCGATCGCGGCGAGGGCGAGCAGCGCCCACGGCACGAGCACCGGCTCGGTGTCCGCGCCGCTCGCCGTGGCGACCACCCGGCCGCGCAGCGGCACCTCCCACGTCGCGGTGAGCCAGGTGCCGCGCGAGGCGCCCCACAGCGCGACCGCGGCCAGCAGCAGCCCGACGACGGCGAGGCTCAGCAGCCGGGCGCCGGACCGACCGGGGGCCGGCCCGGCGGTGCCCCTCACGAGCCGCCCCCGCTCACCCGGTCCGGTGCGGTGAGGGTGCCGGCGGTCGCGACGGCGGCCAGCACCGCCCGGGCCTTGTTCGTGGCCTCGGTGTCCTCCGCGGCCGGGTCGGAGTCGGCGACGATCCCGCCGCCGGCCTGCACGTGCGCGACGCCGTCGCGCAGCAGACCGGTGCGGATGGCGATCGCGGTGTCGGCGTCGCCTGCGAAGTCGAGGTAGCCGACGATGCCGCCGTAGAGCCCGCGGCGGGTCGGCTCGAGCTCCTCGATGATCTCCATGGCCTTCGGCTTCGGCGCGCCGGACAGCGTGCCGGCGGGGAAGCAGGCGGTGACCGCGTCGAAGGCGGTGCGGCCCTCCGCCAGCCGCCCGGACACGGTCGAGACGAGGTGCATGACGTGGCTGTAGCGCTCGATGTCGAAGAACCGGTGCACCTTCACGGTCCCCGGGGCGCAGACGCGCCCCAGGTCGTTGCGCCCGAGGTCGACGAGCATGAGGTGCTCGGCGCGCTCCTTCTCGTCGGCGAGGAGGTCCTTCTCGAGCAGGACGTCCTCCTCGGCGTCGGCGCCGCGCCAGCGCGTCCCCGCGATGGGGTGCGTGGTCGCGACGCCGTCCCGGACCGTCACCAGGGCCTCCGGCGACGACCCGACGATCTCGAAGGGCCGGTCCTCGGCGTCGGTCAGGCGCAGCAGGTACATGTACGGGCTCGGGTTGGTGGCCCGCAGGACGCGGTAGACGTCGAGCGCGTCGGCCGAGGTCTCGGACTCGAAGCGCTGGCTGACCACGACCTGGAACGCGTCACCGGCCCGGATGCGCTCCTTGGCGGTCTCGACCGCCGCGAGGTAGCTGTCGCGGTCGAACCGGCGCCGGACGACAGGGGAGAGCCCGGCCAGCGGGTCGTTCGACGCGACGGTGGACGGGGACGGGGCGTCGAGCTCGCGCGTCATCCGGTCGAGCCGGGCCAGTGCGTCGTCGTAGGCGGCGTCGGCCCGTTCCGGGCTGTCGTCCCAGTTCACCGCGTTGGCGATGAGCGTGACCGTGCCCTCGTGGTGGTCGAGCACCGCGAGGTCGGTGGCCAGCAGCATGACCAGCTCGGGGATCGCGAGGTCGTCCTGCGCGTGGTTCCCGATGCGCTCGAGGCGCCGCACCGCGTCGTACCCCACGTAGCCGACCAGCCCCCCGGTGAGCGGGGGCAGGCCCGGCAGCGGGTCGGTGCGCAACCGCTCCAGGGTCTCGCGCAGCACGACCAGCGGGTCGTCCGTCGCGTCGTCCCCCGTGCCCGGCAGCCCGACCGGGGGCGTGCCCGTCCAGTGCGCTCGCCCGTCCCGCTCGGTGAGCGAGGCCGCGCTCTGCGCCCCGATGAACGAGAAGCGCGACCAGGACTCCCCGTGCGCCGCCGACTCGAGCAGGAACGTCCCGGTCCGCCGCCCGGCGAGCTTGCGGTAGACCCCCACCGGCGTCTCGTCGTCCGCCAGCAGGCGGCGCACCACCGGGATGACGCGATGGTGCGCGGCGAGCTCGTGGAAGCGCGCGCGGTCGGGCGCCACCGTCCCGAGGGTGATCGGCTGGTCGGTCACGGACACGCCGCCCATTGTGGACGCCCCCACCGACAGTCTCGCCCGGCGGCCCTAGGAGGCCGGTCACGAAGAAGCGGCCTCCTCGGG
>JAVXWR010000400.1:0-4742 GCA_032230725.1 Actinomycetota bacterium | reverse complement strand
GGCGACGGGGCGCCCGGCGCCGGTCGGAGCGACGACCCCGACCGGACCGAGCGCGACGGTGACGGGTCCTAACAGCTCGGCGGCGCACCGCCGGTGCCGTCGGTGAACGGCCCGGCGCACGGGGCCCGGCGCGGCGACCCGAGCGGGCCGCCGCCCGGCGTGGCCGGAGCGTTGTTGGCCACCACGTCGAGCTTGTTGAAGATGCTGCGCATCTGCGTGGAGTCGATCCCCGGGAACTCGCCGAGGGCGCTGCTCTGCACGTCGAACGAGCCGTCGGGCGACCCGCCGGTCTCGTCGACCACGTACGCGCCGTAGGTCTTGAGTGCCTCGGCCACACGGCGGACGTCCGGCGCGCTGATCGTCGAGGTGTCGACGTCGGGCGGGAGGGCGAGCAGCGCTCCCATGTTGACCTCGGGGTACTTCCCGCCGTACTTCCCCTGGTAGCCCTTGTCGGCCTTCACGGCGGGCCAGCGGAACCCGTTGTGCTCGGACGAGCAGCTCGTCGTGCAGGGCAGGCTCACCTTGAGGGCGTGCCGCAGCGGCTGGCCGCCGCGCAGCTCGCCCTGCCGGATCGTGCCCCCGATCCCGGACATCCCGGAGCCGCCGTGACAGCCGACGACCCCGGGGCCGGTCAGGGACTCGGGCTTCCACCCCACCGACCAGCGGGGCGACCCGCCGGGCGAGAGCACCATCGGCTGCCCCTGGATCACCGTCCTCTTGTCCGGGGTGTCCATCAGGAGGGTCGAGCAGTTGTTCCACGAGCCGTCCGCCTTCAGGGCGGGGTCGACGTGGACCGCACCGCCCGGGTCCGCCTTCAGCTGCTTGACCGGCGCGGCGGGATCGACCGAGATGTTCTCGACGTCGGCGTAGATGCTCCCGACCTTCGCGTCGAACGGGTGGTACTGCGCCGTGGTGGACAGCGGCAGGTTCCAGATCGAGTCCCAGGCGAAGGGCTGGCGGTACACGTCGCGGGCGGTGGTCCCCGCCGCGGGGTCCGCCGCGGCCGCCGTCCCGCCCGGCCCGACGAGGGCGGCGCTCACCGCGGCGACGAGGGACACGAGGACGACTCCGGCGGTCCGGCGCGCGGCCCCGTTCACGGCGCCGTCACCTTCAGACCGTCCAGGACCACCGACGTCTTGGGCCCGGTGTCGCGGTAGATGCCCTGCTTGAGGTAGTTCTCGCTGCTCGTCATCGTGGCCCGCGCGGTCTTCGGCACCGTCTGGCGGCCGTTCTCCCACCCCTCGACGAACCCGGTGCGGGCGTTCCGCGAGAACTTGACGTGCAGCGTGTAGTCGACCCACTGCCCGCGACGGACGGGCCCCAGGGTCTTCTTCGGCGCCGACATGACCCCGTCCCCCCCGATCTGGACGGCCCCGCTGTCGCTGATGTTGATCGCGAGCGGCGGTGACCCGGAGCCCGCGTGCCACTGCATCACGATGAACCAGACCCCGGTCGGGTTCTTGAAGTCCGTCGGGAACTTCATCGACCACTGGTACCAGCGCTCGTCGCCCTCGTGGGTGAGGGCGCCGGCGGCGTCCGACCGGACCTCCGTACGCTCACCGCCCCCGAAGTCGGGGACGTCGCCCGGGCCGAGGTCGAACTCGGCGGCGTACTTTCCCTGGTGCGCGTCGGCGCCGGAGACGATGCGCATCGTGCGGTTGCCCCGACCCACGGACGCGCAGGAGCTGTTGGTCACCGCCGACTGACAGGTGCCCCACTGCCCGAAGGTCCCGGTCTCGTAGTCCCCGACGAAGAGGACACGCGACCCGACGGGGACCGCGGCCGGGGTCGGGGCCGGAGCCGGGGCCGGGGCCGGGGCCGCGACGGCCAGCCCGCCGCCGAGCGCCAGGACCGCGCACCCCAGGGCCGCCCCCGTCAGCGCTCGACCCGCGCGGATCGATCCGCCGCGCCCGGCACGCCGCCGCCGCCGATCAGTGCTCACCACTCGAACCCCCCGTCATCTGCCGCTCATCGCTCTCCGACACCCACTCGGAGCAGGTGATCGAGCCGGTACAACCGTTCGGCCCGCAGAGATGACCACTCACCGTGCGGCTGAGCAAGATACACAACTCGGTGATGCCAGTGAGGCGCGTGTGGGTGATGGGCGCGCGGTGCCCCCCTTTCCGCTGGTCGGGGGCACGGGTCCGGGCCACCGGAGGGGCCCGGTACGTTTGCGGCGGGCGCGGTCCTGCCGGGCATCTCCACCCGTCCGTGCACCGGTCCGCCGGCGCGGGACGGCGCTCGTCGAGCACCTGAGCCAGGGAGAGAGCACGAGCGTGACGACATCCGGGTCCGCCGACGCCGGGATCACCGGACCGGCGTTCAGCTTCCTCACCACGGCGTACCGCTCGGAGGACACGCTGCCGCGGACCATCGAGTCCGTCCTGGCCCAGACCGACCCCGACTGGGAGCTGGTCCTCGTCGACAACGGGTACGCGGACGCCATCGTCGAGGCGGCCAGCCCCTACCTGGACGACCCGCGCATCGTCCTCCTCCGGCAGGAGAACAAGGGCACGACGGGCGGGACGATGGCCGCGGCGGCCCGGGCCACGGGTCGGTACGTGGTCCCGCTGAACTCCGACGACGCGGTCACCCCGGACTTCTGTGAGCGCGTCGCCGCGGTGTTCGCGACGGATTCGGCCATCGCGGCGGTCACCTGCGACGCGTACCAGTTCGTCGATCCCGGCGAGCAACGCCTGGCCCGGACCTACCTCCAGTCCGCCGGGCTCCGCGAGGAGGCCGACGGCCGGGTGCCCCTGCGCGTGGCCGACGTGATCGACGGTCCGAGCCCCTACTACACCGCCGCCATCCGGCGGGACGTGTTCGAGGCCGCGGGCGGGTTCGACTCGGCCACCCCCCTCGTCGACGATCTCGACCTCTTCCTGCGGCTGCTGATCACGGGACACGACGTGCGGCGCATCCCCGACCGGCTCGGACGCTTCCGCGTGGAGGCGGGCTCGGTCAGCCGCCCCGACGACCCCGCGCGGATCGAGGCGTTCGAGGCGCAGCGCGAGGCCGTGCTCAGCAGGGCGGCGGAGACGTCGCAGGACCCCGAGGCGTCGGCCGCGCTCGACCGCGTCCTGGGACGGTTGCGGTACGAGCAGTCGCTCCGGCGAGCACGGCTCGCGTTCCGGGCGGGCGACCTGGCCGGGGCCCGGGTCCACCTCGACGCCGCCCGGACGACGCGTCGCTCCCTCCGCCTGACCGCGGTCCGTCTCGGTCTCCGGTTCGCCCCCGGTCTGCTCGGGGCCATCCACCCGACCAAGAGGTGGCTGCAGGCCCACCTGGCGCAGGCCCGGGCGATGGGTCTGCGCCGGTGGCTGGTGCGTGACCGGCGGACCCGGAGGCCGTCGTGAGTCTGCTGGTGCTGAGCTCGCGGCGGATCGTGTCGAGGCAGAGCGGCTACGACCTGCGGGTCGCGAATCTGTGCGCCCACCTCCCGGGCGAGGCCCACCTCGTGATCGCGCCGCTCCAACCGGACGGTGCCACCGGTTCACCCGCCCGCGGCGGCGATGCCGGCCTGCACACCGACGGGATCTTCGCGAGCGTCCGCGAGCTCTCTCCCGTGATCTCCGGCCCACCGAGTGCGCGGCGCCATCTCCGTCTCTCCCAGGACCACAACCTCCGGGTGACCCATCCGGTCCCGTTCGCGCGCGCGCAGGCGGAGCTGCACGACGTCGTGCGGGACCTCGACGTCACGTGCGTCGTGGTCTTCGGCAACGACGTCGCCGAGCTGGCGGCCACGCTCGGTCACATCCCGGTCGTCCTCGACGTCTGCGACAGCAACACGCTGACCCTGCGCCGCGCCCTCGTCGACAGCCCCCGCCCCAGCCGGGGGCGGCGGCGGTGGAAGGACCGGCTCGCCCTGCTCCGCGAGGGCGTGACCGAGTCGCGCTACCCGAAGCGCTTCGCCCGGGTGGTCGCGATCAGCGACCCCGACGCCCGTGCCGTCGAAGGCCGCCGCGGGCGCGCGGGGTCGGTCGTCACCATCCCCAACGGGGTCGACGAGGCGTTCCTCGGTCCGCTGTCCGCACCCGGGACGCGCCGTGGCGTGGCGTTCTGGGGCAACCTCGCCTTCGGCCCGAATCGCGATGCCCTGTGGTTCTTCGTCCACGACGTCTGGCTCCCGATCCTGCGCGCCGCAAGCGTGGAGCTGTGCATCGTCGGGGCCGGCGCCCCGCCGTGGCTCGTGGAGCTGGCCGCGACCGAGCCGGGCATCGTGCTCACCGGGTTCGTCGACGATCTCCGACCGGTGGTGACCCGGTACCCGATCATGATCAACCCGATGCGGACGGGCAGCGGCCTGAAGAACAAGGTGCTCGAGGCCTTCGGGCTGGGGCTCGTCGTGGTGACGACCCCGCTCGGGGTGGACGCGATCCCCCAGCTGGTGGCGGGCGAGCACGCCGTGTGCGCCTCCGAGGCCGAGGAGCTCGGCCGCGCCGTCCTCTCGCTGCTCGACGATCCGGGCCGCCTCCACGCGCTCCGTGGGCCCGCCCGGGAGCTCGTCGACCGGCACTACCGGTGGGAGGTGATCGGGCGGACCTGGCGGGCGCTCGTCGAGGGGGTCCGGGCGCCGGTGTCCCGCACGCGGCGCTGAGGCCGGCGTCAGGCGCGGTCCGGTTCGACGACCCGCAGGCCGGGGTCGACGACCACCCATCGACCGCCCGCCGCCTCCACCTCCGGCATGCGTGACCGCATCTCGCCGAGCAGGTCGGTGACGAAGAGGACCACCTCGTCGGGCC
>JAVXWR010000381.1:0-3938 GCA_032230725.1 Actinomycetota bacterium | reverse complement strand
CACGACGTCAAGGCCCGCATCGAGGAGTTCGACGACCTCGCCGGCCACCAGCACGTGCACAAGGGCATGACGAGCCGGGACCTCACCGAGAACGTCGAGCAGCTCCAGATCCGGGACTCGCTGCGCCTCGTCGCGGACAAGACCGTCGCGGTCCTCGCCCGCCTCGCGCGCCTCGCCACCGAGCACTCCGAGCTCGTGATGGCCGGCCGCTCCCACAACGTCGCCGCGCAAGCCACCACGCTGGGCAAGCGGTTCGCCTCCGCCGCCGACGAGACCCTGGTCGCGTACCGGCGCCTCACCGAGCTCATCGAGCGCTATCCACTGCGGGGCGTCAAGGGTCCGGTGGGCACCGCCCAGGACATGCTCGGTCTGCTCGACGGCGACGCGGGCAAGCTCGCCGACCTCGAACACCGGGTGGCGGCCCACCTCGGGTTCTCCGAGGTGCTGACCAGCGTCGGGCAGGTCTACCCGCGCTCGCTCGACCACGACGCGCTCTCCGCGCTCGTCCAGCTGGCCGCGGGTCCATCGTCGCTGGCGACGACGATCCGGCTGATGGCCGGTCAGGAGCTCGTCACCGAGGGGTTCCAGGCCGGCCAGGTCGGGTCGTCGGCGATGCCGCACAAGATGAACACCCGGTCCTGCGAGCGGGTCAACGGCCTCGCCGTCGTGCTGCGCGGCAACGCCGCGATGGTCGCCGAGCTCGCCGGCGGGCAGTGGAACGAGGGCGACGTCTCCGACTCCGTCGTGCGCCGGGTCGCCCTCCCCGACGCGTTCTTCGCGATCGACGGCCTGCTCGAAACGTTCCAGACGGTGCTCGACGAGTTCGGCGCCTACCCCGCGGTGATCGCCCGCGAGCTCGACCGCTACCTGCCCTTCCTCGCGACGACGGCCGTGCTCATGGCCGCCGTCCGGGCGGGGGTGGGCCGGGAGACCGCGCACGAGATCGTCGCCGAGCACGCCCGGGCGGTGGCCCTGGACATGCGGGAGAAGGGCATCGAGGGCAACGACCTGCTGGCCCGGCTGGCCGCCGACTCCCGGCTGGGGGTCTCCGAGGGCGACCTCGCGGGCGCCGTGGCCGACCCCGCGGCCTTCGTCGGCGCCGCCGGGGCCCAGGTGGCGGAGGTCGCGCGGCGGGTCGCCGAGATCGTCGCGGCGCGCCCGGAGGCGGCGGCCTACGCGCCGGCCCCGATCCTCTAGCCTCGCCGCCCGTGGCTGTGCTCGCGGACTACCCGCACCTGGCGTCCGGGAAGGTCCGCGACCTCTACGAGGTCGACGACGAGACGCTGCTGCTGGTCGCCTCCGACCGGATCTCGGCCTACGACCACGTCCTGGACACCCCGATCCCGGACAAGGGCCGCGTCCTGACCGCGCTCTCGGTGTTCTGGTTCGGCCTGCTGGGCAGCCATCCGGGGACCTCGAGCAGCGACCGCGGCGCGCCCCCGCTCGCACACCACCTGGTCGCCCCGCGCGACGAGCGCATCCCCGACGAGGTGCGTGGGCGCGCCCTGCTGGTCCGTCGCCTGGAGATGATCCCGGTGGAGTGCGTGGCGCGGGGCTACCTGGCCGGGTCCGGCGTCGTCGACTACCGCCGCGACGGCGCCGTGTGCGGCGTCCCGTTGCCCGACGGGCTCACCGAGGCGAGCATGCTGGGAGAGCCGATCTTCACCCCGGCGACGAAGGCCGAGCTCGGCGAGCACGACGAGAACGTCAGCTTCGAGGCGGTCGCCGAGCAGGTCGGGACCGAGCTGGCCGGCGCGCTGCGGGATCTCACGCTCTCGATCTACGCGCGGGGAGCGGCCTACGCGGCCTCGCGCGGGATCATCCTCGCCGACACCAAGCTCGAGTTCGGTCTCGACCCTTCCGGCGCCCTGGTGCTCGGCGACGAGGTCCTCACCCCCGACTCGTCGCGCTTCTGGTCCGCGGAGAGCTACGAGCCGGGCCGGCCGCAGCCCTCGTTCGACAAGCAGTACGTCCGCGACTGGCTGACCTCCCCGGCGTCCGGGTGGGACCGCCACGGCGACGCCCCGCCGCCCCCGCTGCCGGCGGCCGTCGTCGAGGCCACCCGGGCCCGCTACGTCGAGGCGTACACCCGGCTCACCGGGCAGGGCTGGCCGCCGGCACTGTAGGACATTCCGGACCTGTCGCCCTGCTGTTCACGTGGCGGTTCACCCGCCCTCACATCGGTGGGGCCTGATGGGGCCCGTGCGTCTCCTCGTCTCGCTCTCCGGGCTCGGTCCCGGTGCTCCCCTCGCCGCCGCCGCCGACTGCTGCGACGCCCTCGACGCGCGCCGGGTGCCGCTGACCCTGCTCGTCGGCCCGCGCCCGCACCCCGAGGTGGCCGCGTTCGCCGCCGCCCGCCGCCGCGCGGGGGACGCGGTGCTGATGCTCGGGTTCCGGTCGGTGCACGACGACGCTCGTCCCTACCGCCGGCTCCCCGTGCTCGAGGCGCGGCTGCGCCTGGCCGGGGCCACGCGCTCGGCCGAGGCACTCGGCCTCGAGCCCGACGGGTTCGCGGCGCCCGGGTGGTCGGTGTCCGAGGGCACGCGGCGCGCCCTCGCCGAGGCGGGCCTCGGTCTGCTGCTCGACGATTCCGGGGTCCACCGGCTCGGGCGCGACGGGGTCCCGACGGCGGGCCTGACGGGTCCGGTGGTGCGTCCCCGGGAGCCGGCGCCGTCGTTCCGCGGGCTGGTCCGCACGCGCCGCCGGCCGGCCGAGCCCGCACTGCGCCATCTCACCGTGGACGTCGCCACGGCCGTCGACGCGCTGGTCGCGGCGGTGGACGTCGCCCTCGCGGACGGCGCCGTGCCCGCCGTCCCGACCGGGCTCGTCGGGCCCGCCCACCGGCCGAGCCGTCGCGCCGGCGGCGCGCTCGATCCGGAGCTGTGGCCGACGACCGCATAGGTGCGCTTCGCGCCCGTGAGCACTCTCGGGTGCTCTACAGCCCGCGAAACAGCCCCCGAAAGTGCTCACGAGGCCACGGGCCACCTGACGCCACGCCCCAGGACCCGCACGTCGGTGCCCTGCGGGGACAGCGAGTCGAACAGCCCGTAGTGCAGGTCGGGGTTGGCGAGCACGGCCTCGTGGATCGGGACCGCGATCGGCGGGGCGACGGCGCGCAGGTAGTCGACAGCCTCGGAGACCTTGAGCCACGGCGCCCCCGTCGGCAGCAGGAGCACGTCGACGCCGGCCGGCGCCGGCACGTACGCG
Organism: Actinomycetota bacterium; assembly: GCA_032230725.1. Taxonomy (GTDB): domain Bacteria; phylum Actinomycetota; class Actinomycetes; order Mycobacteriales; family Pseudonocardiaceae; genus Actinomycetospora. The sequence goes on along the minus strand of JAVXWR010000381.1, from coordinate 731 downwards.
TCTCCGGGGTGCATCACCGTGCCGCCCTCGGCCCGCAGCACGTAGCCGTTGTTGGCGATCACCGGGATGTCGGGGTGGATCACCGCGTGCTCGCCGGCCGCGGTGCCCACGACCTCCACCCGCGTGCCCCCGACGGTGAACTCCTCGCCGGGCTCGCGACGGGTGTGCGCGATCCCGCGCTCGCGGAGCACGTCCGCGGTCCCGGGGTCGACGACGAGCTCGGCGCCGGGGTTCTGCTCGAGCAGCGCGGGGAGGCGATCGATGTCGAGGTGGTCGACGTGCTGGTGCGTGACGAGGATCGCGTCGAGTCCCTCGAGGGTCTGCCAGCCGTTGGAGAAGGCCCCGGGGTCGAGCAGGACGCGTGCGGCGCCGGTGTCGACGACGACGCAGGCGTGACCGAGGTGCACGAGTTCGGTGGCGCTCATGGACCGGGCTCTTCCCCGTCGGGCGCTGCCGCCAACCCGGTACCGTGGCGGACGTGGCCCGCGTGATCGTCGACGTCCTGCCGAAGGCCGAGATCCTCGACCCCCAGGGGCAGGCCGTGGCCCGGGCGATGGGGCGGCTGGGGGTGACCGGCGTGGCCGACGTCCGCCAGGGCAAGCACTTCGTCCTCGAGGTCGACGACGCGGTGTCCGACGCCGAGCTCGAGCGCATCGCCGGGACGCTGCTCGCCAACCCCGTGATGGAGGAATGGGTGGTCCGCCGACCGACCGACGTGCATCCGACCGACG
>JAVXWR010000347.1:0-6832 GCA_032230725.1 Actinomycetota bacterium | reverse complement strand
CCGTCGCGGTGCGACTCCATGAAGACGACACGGACCGCCTTCACGATCTTGGTGTCGTCGGGGTCGTCGTGGACGTCGCGGCGGAGCACGAACCGGTACTGCTCGCTGGCGCGGGTGCGGGCGTCGCCGGACGGGAGCGGGCGGTGGTTGCGCAGCGCGACGCCCTCGGCCCAGGCGACGACGGCGTGGTCGGCGACGTCGACGGCGTCCGGGTCGTCCGAGGCCCAGATGCTGCGGTAGAGCGTCGCCATCGCGGTGTCACCTCCTGGTCACTCCGCAGCATGCCTGGTGATCGGGGTCGGGCGCTCCCCCGCCGGGGCGACCGGGCCGTCGGGAGTGGCCGTCGGCCGAGCCCTCCGGTCCGGCCAGGGTGGCGGTGGTCGTCCGCGCGTCGCTCCATCGGGTGGCGCCGCCCGGATCGGGGCGCCGGGCGCTAACGGAGGGCACGGCGTCGCGATGAGTCCGACGATGACCACCACCTCCGCCGAGCGCCTCCCCGGCCTCTCGGTCCTGTTCCCGGTCCGCGCGTGGCTGCGCCACCCGGCGCTCCGGGCCGGGACGACGTGGGCCTTCGTCGCGCTCGTCGCCGTGCCACCGGCCGCGCTCGCGCTGTTCCCCGGCGCGGCGGGCCTCCTCGGGCTCTCGATCGTGCTCGCCGCCTACGTCGCGTCCGTCTGGTTCCTCGTCCTCCGGACACTGGTGCGCCCGCAGCGGGTGGGCGCCCGACTCGTCGCGGCGGTGGCCGTCGGCGAGGTCGTGCTCGTGCTCGCCTACCTCGTCGGCGTCGCCCCGCACGTGGAGGAGCACGGCAACCTCCTCGCCGACATCGCCCTGATCGGACTCCCGGAGGAACTGCTCAAGGCGCTGCCGGTGGTGGCCGCCGCGCTGGTGCTTCGCGGTCGCGGCATTGCACCGCGCGACCTGCTCTTCCTCGCGGCCACCAGCGGCCTGGTCTTCGGCGCCGTCGAGGCCGTGGACTACGCGGTCCTGCTGAACGGCTACTCCGGCGTCGGGATGGCGCTGGTCCTCCGGTTCGCCACCGACCCGATCCAACACGCGCTGTGGACGGGCATCGCCGGCTACTTCCTCGGGCTCGCGACGCACCACCGCGCGGCCGGGCCCGGGCTGGTCCTCGCCGGGATCGGGCTCGGTGTCCCGGTCGTGCTGCACGGCCTCAACGACTGGACCCCGGTCACCGGCACCGTCCTCTGGGTCGGCGTCCAGACCGTCAGCGCGCTGTTGTTCCTGGGCTACGCGCGGATCGGGGTCGTCGCACCGCGCCCCACCCCGCCGCCCACGGTGAGCTCGATCCCGGCCCCGCGCAGCTCCGGTCGCCCGGCGGCCGCCGAGGACCCGGTCACCCGTCCGCTGGTGCTCGTGCACGGCGGACGCTGAACCCCGGCCCCGGGGCTGCGACGATCGGGTCGTTCCGACGACGACGAGGGAGCGGGCATGCGCGCGTACGGGTTCACCACGGCCGGCGGACCGGAGCACGAGGCGTTCCTGGACGTCGCGGTGCCGCAGCCGGGTCCGGGTGAGCTGCTCGTCGCGGTCCACGCGGCCGGGGTGAACCCCGGGGACTGGAAGGTCCGCGACGGCTCCTACGGCACGTCGGGCCCTGCCGTGCTGGGCCGGGAGGTCGCCGGGCGGGTGGTCGCGGTCGGGCCCGACGTCGAGGGCTTCGCGGTCGGGGACGAGGTGTTCGGCGGGTGCCCGGGCATGGTCGGCGGGTGGGCCGAGCAGGCGATCGTGACCGCCGGCTTCGCCGCGCACCGCCCCGCCTCGGTGTCGCCGGAGCAGGCCTGCGTGCTGCCCGTCGCCGCCGGGACGGCCCACGACGCGCTGCGCCAGCTCGGCTGCACCGCCGGGGAGACCCTGCTCGTCAACGGCGCGGGCGGCGGCGTCGGCGTGGTGCTCGTGCAGCTCGCGGCGGCCCGCGGGGTGCGGGTGGTCGCGACGGCGAGCCCCGGCAAGCACGAGCTGCTCACCCGGCTCGGCGCGACCCCGGTGGCGTACGGAGACGGCGTCGTCGACCGCATCCGCGCCGCGGCACCGGACGGGGTGGACGCGGTCTTCGACCTGGTCGGGGGCGACCCGCTGCGCACCGTCGCGGAGCTGCCGACCGACAGGCACCGGCTGATCTCCGTCGCCGACTACGGCCTGTCCACCGAGCTCGGCGGCCAGCAGCTCGAGCGCGACCGCAGCACCGCTGTACTCAGCGAGCTCGCGGACCTCGTCGCGGACGGCATCCTCGACCCGCACGTCACCGACGTCCGCCCCTTCGACGACGCCGCCGACGCGCTCGCGCTCGTCGAGCAGGGTCATGCGACCGGGAAGGTCGTCCTCGAAGGTGCGCTCCGCGCTCGTGAGCAGTAGTCCGTGCTATGAGACGGAATAGTGCTCACATGCCGAAGGCACCTCGCGGACAGCTGCCGGGAGGCGCCGACCCGGACGAGGCGCCGTGGTGGCCGGCGGACGGGCCGTGGGGCGGGCGCGGGCGGACGTCGGTGCTGCTGGTGGTGGGCGGACTCGCCGTGGTGGTCGCCCTGGTGCTCGCCGTGACCCTGGTCGGCGGCCTCTTCGGCTCCGACGCCGGCTCCGGCTCGGCGGCGGTCGGGAGCCCGCCCCCGCCCGTGCTCGGGGGCGAGGGCCTGCAGCCGAGCACGCGGACGCTCGTGGGCGGCGTGCCCTACGACGTCGGCGTCGGACCGTTCACGCCCAGCACGCGGGCGGCGCCGACCGGGTCGCACCTGCTGCTCGCGCCGGTGGTGGTGCGCAATGCCGGATCGACTCCGGTGCCGAACCCGCTGTCCGGGGCCGCGGGCGTGCTCGTCGCGGTGGGGCTGCGCTCGGTGCCGGCGTCGGTGCTGTCGGGCCCCTCGGCGCTGCTGTGCCGTAACCGGCCCGCGTCCTCACCGCTCGCCGCGCCCGCGCCGGAGTTCCCCGACCTCGAGCCCGGTGCCTGTGTCCTCGACGGCCGCACGGCGCCGTCCGGGGCGGCCGCCCCGACGCTGGCCCCCGGCGAGGAGGCGCGCGGGATCCTGCTCTCGTCCCCGGTGCCCGACGTCGTCACCGACCCGGCACCGTCGGTGTGGGTGCAGACGGCGCCGGGCCCGCCGGCCCGCTACGACCGCGTCGGCGGCTGACTCTGCCGGGCCGGTCGCCGGGACGTGCGCGAGAACCGGGTCGCGAGGACCCGGTTCTCCCGCAGGGTCGCCGAGTACGGCGTGACCGTCCCGTCACCGCATCACGCCGGACGTGATCGGGACGGTCTCGGTACCGCGCCCCCCGTGCGGGATCTTCTCCGTGGTGGGGGTGTGGCTGGCGGTCTGCCGGGCGGGGCCGTGGGTCGTGCCGCCGTGGTGCGCCGGCGCGGCGTGACCGTCCGGCCGGCCCGGGTCGTGGGACTCCTGGCCCTGCCACCCGTCGTCGTCCTCGTCCTGCCACCCGTCGTCGTCCTGGTCCTGCCATCCGTCGTCGTGCCAGGTCGGGCCGTCGTCGTGCCCGTCACAGGAGCAGTCGTCCCCGTGGTCCTGACCCTGCGACGCGTCCGGTCCGCGCTCGCTCGGGCCGTCCCCCGCGAACGCGACGCCGGTCCCGCCGCCGGCGAGCGCCAGGGCGGCGGCCGCGGTCAGCACGCCGCGCCCCACCAGTCCGCCGAGTCGGTCGTCCCGCTGTGTGGCGTGGTGTGTCCCCATCGGATGTCCTCCTCGGTCGTGTCGTAGCCGGAGGGGCTCGATCCCCTGCGAACACATAACGAGGAGGTCTCGAAGAACGAACGGCACGGCTGATGCTCAATCCGACTGTTACCCCGCGGCAGTATCGGCGATGACGAAGACCGGATGCGTTTCGCGCGGGTCGGAGCGGGTATCGGCGCCGGACACGCGTCGGCGGGCGGACCGAATGGGAGCCACGAGCTGCTCCTCGATCAGGTCACGGTTGGATAACGACAATGTCGGGGACGGCGTTCCGGCACGCGCAATCCCGATCACGAACAGATCACGGTTTTTTCGCCCTCCCGCGTCTCGCCATCGAGGCGACGGGGTACGAGCGGCCGCTCACACCAGCAGCCGGGCGAGCACCGCGCGGTGGTCGCTGCCCGCGACGTCGAGCACCTCGACCGAGCGCACGTCCACCGGACCCGCGACGAGCACGTGGTCGATCGTCACCCCGAACGCGCGCCGCCACCACGAGGGCCAGGTCGCCGGCGCCCGGTGGGTGACCGGCCGGGCGGACCCGAGAGCGCGCTGCAGCGGCCCGTGCTCGAGGGTGGCGTTGAGGTCGCCGACGACCACCGTGGGACACGTCGGGTCGGTGAGCCACGGCCGCAGCAGGGCCAGCTCGCGCAGCCAGTGCGGGGTGGAGGCGGGCAGCAGGACCGCGGGGTGCACGCCCAGCACCCGCACCGCGCCGAGCCCGCCCCCGGTGACCACGACCCACCCCGATCGGGTGTCCGTCGCGGCCACGGCCACGTCCACCTCACCGAGCCCCGCCGCGGTGAGCACCGTCATGCACGGGCCGTCGTCGGCGCCCGCGGCCTCCACGCCCGTCCGGTACGGCGCGCACGACCATGCGCGGTACCCGTCGAGCCCGTCTAGCAGGCGCTTGCGGAACCGGTCCCCCGCCTCGGGCAGCACGACGACGTCGGGGCGCTCGGCCACGATCGTCGCCGCCAGGGCCGCGGGGTCGGCCCGCCCCAGCCACACGTTCGCCCCGAGCACCGCGAGTGCCCGCGTCCCGACTCCGGCCGGCTCCCGGCGCGCCCGGTGCCGCCACGCCGAGAGACCGACCGCGCCGGCGGCCACCCCCGCCACCCCGAGCGCCGGCGCCCGCCCCCGCCCGGGGCGCGCCGCGAGGGGCAGCGCGAGCGCCAGGGACCCGAGCGCGAGGCGGCGCCGGAAGGCGACGAGGAGCGGCCAGGGCGGGGTGGCGTGGAGCCCCAGGGACTCCGGCAGCAGCAGCGCCGCGGCACCGGTCACCGCGCCCGCCGTCGCCAGCGACGTCCGCCACCCGCGCATGCCCGCACCTCCTTCCGCGATCATGCGCCCCTGCTGCGCACGGGGGTGTGTGGCGGCGCGAAAGGATGCGGAAAGGGCCGTCCGGTTCCATCCGGTGGTGGACGACGGCGGGGCGGGGGCGCGATCAGCGCACCGGCCGGAGTCCCAGAGGCGGGATCGGTGCCGGCGTGGCGGGGGGCGACGCCGGCGCCGGTTCTGTGCCCGCGATCTCACGGCCCGCGAACTCGCGGGTGGACAGTCCCTGCTGCCCGGCGAAGGCCTCGGCCGCGTCCGCCCAGGGTGCCCAGCCCAGCCGCCGCGCGGTCCGCGCGGCGCAGCGGAAGAGCGCGAGCGCGCCCGGGGCGTCGCCCAGCACCGACGTCGCGAGCCCGCGGTAGAGATCGAGCGGGCCGAAGATCGCCGCGCCGACCCCGACGACGACGGAGGCCTCCGGGTCGGGAGGCAGGGCGTCGAGCACCAGGGCCGCCGTGGCGGCGTCGTCGACGGCGTAGGCCGCGCACGCGGCGAGGCACAGACCGGTGCGGTCGAAGAGGCCGCCGGCCCGCCCGGCGCGCTGCTCGTGGTACTCGGCCAGACGCGTCCGGGCCGTCGAGGCGTCGCCGGCGTGCACGGCGTCGACCGCCGCGCAGGCGCGCCAGGCCGAGACGCGGGGGTACATCCCGGCCGCGGTCGCCGGCAGGCCCCCGAGCACGGGCATGTCGCCGGTGAGCAGGTGCCGGGCGACGAGGTGGCAGAAGAAGGCGCCGAGGGCGTCCGGGATGCCGAACTCCCGACCGCGGGCGAGCGCGTCCTGGGCGGCCTCGTCCGCGTCGGCCACCTTGCCCGTCGCCAGGAGCAGCGCGGCGTCGACGAGGCGGGTGGCCCACATCGTGCGGGGCCGGTGGCGGCGCTCGGCCTCGGGCGCGAGGGCGGCGTGGCGCTCGAGGGCCTCCTCGAGCCGGCCCGCGGTCACCAGTGCGGCCACCAGCAGCTCGTCGGCCTCGAAGCGCAGCGTGACCTCGCCGGCCGCGTCGGCGAGCTCGCGGGCCCGACGGCAGGTCTCGACCCGCTCGGCCGCCGGGACCGCGGCGTCGAGCTGGAGGAACGCGGCGGCCACGGCGACCTCCGCGGCCAGGCGCGGGTCGGCGTCCGCCCGGGCGTCCCCGAGCGCCATGAGCTCGGCCAGCAGCGAGGGCGTCTCCGTGACGCCGACGAGCTGCTGCTCCTCGGTGATCATCCCCCGGAGCACCCGGGCACGCTGGCGGTCGTCGAGGGGCAGCGCCCGCACCTGCCGCAGCCGCTCCAGGCGCCGCGGGCGGCCGGCCACGGAGGGCCCCTGGGCGTCGTCGCCCATCGCGGCGGCCACGGCCTCGGCGACGTCCGCCCGCGGGTCGGCGACCACCGCGTCGAACTCCTCCGCCGCCTCGTCGACCCGGCCCCGGGCCTCCAGGACCAGCCCGTGCAGCAGCCGCAGCCGCCAGGGCCGGGTGGTGTGCTCGCGGGCAGCCTCGAGCAGCTGCTCGGCGTCGGCGAGGGCACCGTCGCGGTAGGCCGCGGCGACGGCGGCCAGGTGGGCGTCCGCGACGGTCGCCGGGGGCAGCAGGGCGGCCGCCCCCACGGCGTGGCGCAGCACCGTGAACGGCGCGGCGTCCGCGGGCAGCGCCTCGTAGCGAGCCAGGTGCAGCTGCGCGGCGACGACGGCCGGCACGGTGTCCAGGACGGCGGCGGCGGTCAGCTCGTGGCGGAACGCGAAGCCGTCGGCGGTCGCCTCGATGAGGGTCAGCGCGAGGGCGGGCCGCAGGTCGGCGGCGAGCCGGCGGGGCTCGACGCCGACG
>JAVXWR010000334.1:0-2585 GCA_032230725.1 Actinomycetota bacterium | reverse complement strand
ACCGCTACCACGACGTCGTCTTCCGGTTCGTCTTCTACCGGCTCGGCGACCGCGGCGTGGCCGAGGACCTCACCCAGGAGACCTTCGTCCGCGCGTTCCGGCGGATCTCCTCGGTCAGCTACCAGGGCCGCGACATCGGCGCCTGGTTCGTGACGATCGCCCGCAACCTCGTGCTGGACCACGTGAAGTCCAGCCGGTACCGGCTCGAGCAGGCGACCCCGGAGATCACCGACGTGGCCCCCGACCAGCACCGGCCCGGCCCCGAGAGCGAGGTCATCGCGGGGGCGACGTACGAGGAGCTCCTGCGTTGCGTGGCCAAGCTCGGCGAGGACCAGCAGGAATGCATCACTCTTCGGTTCCTCCAGGGACTCTCCGTGTCCGAGACTGCTCACATCATGGGGCGGAACGAGGGCGCGGTGAAGGCACTGCAACACCGTGCGGTACGACGTCTCGCTCAATTGCTGCCCGAGGGTTTGCGGTGAGTGACACGCACGTAGTTCGACTCGTCGGCATGTTCCACGTAACCGGGCGCCCCTCCGGTCGTTTCTGCGTACGACGAGGACGGTTCGTGCCGGATGGCACGGACGCACGATGAGGACGGACGACATGTCGAGCGGTCGCGACGGGGCAGACGAGCGGTTCGCCGCTGCCTGGGACGAGCGGATGCGTGGACGCGCACCCCGCCGTCGTGCGCACCCCGGCGCGTCCGGCGCCCCGCTCGGCGATCACGCCCGGCCCGGTGACGGTGACCTCGACGACGACCTCCGCATCGCCGACCTGCTCAGCCGCGCGGGCCGCGCGACCCCCGGCCCCGACCCGGAGGCCTCCCGGCGCATGCGGGCGAGCCTCATGGCCGCCATCGCCGAGGGCTCCCCGCAGACCCCCGTCACCCGGCGCACCGAACGCGTCGACAACGGTCCGGCCGCACACGGCCGCCGTCGGGCGGACCGTCGGGGCGGAGCCCGACCGGGCGACGGCCGACCCGGGAGCGCCGCCACGGCCGCCGGCCCGGGACGCGCGGCTCGCCGCGGCTCGGCCGCGCGCCGTCTCCTCTCGACGACGGTGGCTGGGATGGCCGCCGTCCTCGCACTCGGCGCCCTGACCGTGCTGCTCTCCCGCGGCGCGCTGCCCGGCGACATGCTCTACGGGATGAAGCGGGCCTCGGAGTCCACCGAGATCGGGCTGACCTCCGGCCAGGAGGCCAAGGCCCGCAAGCACCTCGACGTCGCCGCGCTGCGCCTCGACGAGATCCAGCAGCTGGTGTCGCGCGACTCGACCACGGCGGCAGGAACCAAGCCCACGGCGGCCGGCGCCGACGAGCTCGACGGCGCGCTCGTCGCGGACAACCTGCGCGCCTTCGACGACCAGGCCCGGACCGGCGCGCGACTGCTGCTCCCGCTGGTCAACTCCCCCGCCGGTCCACCGCCCGGGCTGCTCTCGCAGTGGGCGGGCCAGCAGCAGCAGACCCTCGACGGGTTCTCCGCCTCGCTGCCGTCCTCCGGGCGCGAGCAGGCCGAGTCGTCGCAGAAGCTGATCGCCCAGCTGCGCGACCGCGCCACCGCGTTCGAGAAGTCCACCTCCCCGTGCGGCGGCTCGGACTCCGACGACCTCGGCCCGCTGCCGTCCGCCGCCTGCTCGGCGGCGAGCCACGACAGGGCTCCGAGCATCGCGCTGCCACAGACCTCGACGCCCACGACCAAGACCTCGACGCCCGCGACGCGTCGCTCCACCTCGTCGGAGGCGACGTCCACGACGACGGCGGACGAGACGACGGCGAGCCGCTCCAGCGACGCGGAGAAGCCGCTCCTGCCGCTGCCGCTGCCGGCCACGAGCTCGGCTCCGCCGATCAACGTGCCGGTGCCCGTCCCGGGCCTGCCGAAGGTGCAGCTGCCTCCGCTGATCCCGGGCCTGCCCGGCCTCTCGCTCGGCTGATCGGCTCGCAGTCCCTCCCCGTCGCTCCGCTCGGCTGATCGGCTCGCAGTCCCTCCCCGTCGCTCCGCTCGCCCCTGGGCACGTCGCGACCCGACGGGGTCGGTCGGCACCACTAGGGTGGTCCCCGAGATCGTGCCCGGCCGGGCCGGTCCCCGCGGCGGGCGAGGAGGAGTCGGGCGGTGGTTGGACGGCGCGACCGGCGCGACCGGCGGGAGGCCGCGGATCGCGAGGCCGCCCAGCGGGCCGGCGAGGCCTCCGCCGCCGCGGCCACGGCGCTGGAGGCCGATTCCGCACCCGTGGGCCCCCCGGACGACGGGGCGGCCGCCCGGGACGCCGGCGCGGCGGCCGCGGCCGCCGCGGAGACCACCGGGCCCACCCTGCCCGACGTGCCGCCCGACCTCACGGCGGCCGCGTTCTTCGACGTCGACAACACGATGATGATGGGCGCGTCGATCTTCCACTTCGCCCGCGGCCTCGCCGCGCGGAGCTTCTTCTCCGGGGCCGACCTGCGTGGCTTCGTGTGGCAGCAGGTGAAGTTCCGCCTCGGCGGGGAGGGCTCGCCGGAGGACATCCGCGTGCACCGCGAGGCCGCCCTGTCGTTCGTCGCGGGCCGTGAGGTCTCCGAGCTCGTCGAGCTCGGTGAGGAGATCTAC
>JAVXWR010000324.1:0-3425 GCA_032230725.1 Actinomycetota bacterium | reverse complement strand
TCGTCGCGTCGAACATGCAGGACGCGGTGCTGGTGAAGCTCGGCGCCGAGGCCCGGGCGGGCGTCGACGTGCTGTTCCTGGAGACCGGCTACCACTTCGCCGAGACGCTCGGGACCCGCGACGCCGTCGCGCAGATCTACGGCGTGACCATCGTCGAGGCCCACCCAGAGCACACCGTCGCCGAGCAGGACGCGCTGCTCGGCAAGGACCTCTTCGCGACCGACCCCGGCCGGTGCTGCAACCTGCGCTAGGTCGTCCCCCTCAAGGAGACGCTCGCGCGCTACGACGCCTGGGTCACCGGCGTGCGCCGGGTGGAGGCCCCGACCCGGGCCAGCACGCCGCTGGTCACCTGGGACGAGCGCCACGAGCTGGTCAAGGTCAACCCGATCGCGCACTGGACCGACGCACAGATGGACGCCTACATCGCCGAGCACGCGGTGCTGGTCAACCCGCTGGTCGGCGAGGGCTACCCGTCGATCGGCTGCCGGCCGTGCACCGCGAAGCCGGCGCCGGGCGCCGACCCGCGCAGCGGCCGCTGGGCGGGCTTCACCAAGACCGAGTGCGGGCTGCACGGATGAGCGCGGAGACCGTTCCCGCGGTGAACGACGGCCCGTCGCCGACGCGGATCGACGAGCTCGACGCCCTCGAGTCCGAGGCGATCCACATCATCCGCGAGGTCGCCGGCGAGTTCGACCGCCCGGTGATCCTCTTCTCCGGCGGCAAGGACTCGATGCTGCTGGTGCACCTCGCGCGCAAGGCGTTCTGGCCGGCGCCGGTGCCGTTCCCGGTGCTGCACGTGGACACCGGGCACAACTTCGACGAGGTCATCGAGTTCCGCAATGCCGTGGTGGAGCGCTACGGGCTGACCCTCGAGGTCGCCCGCGTGCAGGACTACATCGACGACGGCCGGCTCGCCGAGCGCGCCGACGGCACCCGCAACCCGCTGCAGACCACCCCCCTGCTCGACGCCATCGCTGAGCACCGCCACGACGCGGTCTTCGGCGGCGGGCGCCGCGACGAGGAGCGCGCGCGGGCCAAGGAGCGCATCTTCTCGCTCCGGACCGCGTTCGGCGCCTGGGAGCCCTCCCGACAGCGCCCGGAGCTGTGGAACCTCTACAACGGGCGCCACAAGGCCGGCGAGCACGTGCGCGTGTTCCCGCTGTCGAACTGGACCGAGCTCGACGTCTGGCGCTACATCGCCCGGGAGGAGATCGAGCTCCCGACGATCTACTACGCGCACACCCGCGACGTCTTCGCCCGCGACGGCATGTGGCTCACCAGCGGCCCCTGGGGCGGCCCCCGCGACGACGAAGAAGTCGTCACGAAGACCGTCCGCTACCGCACCGTCGGCGACGGGTCGTGCACCGGCGCCGTCGAGTCGGAGGCCACGACGCTCGACGAGGTGCTCGTCGAGGTCCGCGAGTCGCGGCTCACCGAGCGCGGCGCCACGCGGGCGGACGACCGGCTCTCCGAGGCCGCCATGGAGGACCGCAAGAAGGAGGGTTACTTCTAGATGGCCACCGATCTCCTACGGCTCGCGACGGCGGGCTCGGTCGACGACGGCAAGTCCACGCTCGTCGGGCGCCTGCTCTACGACACCAAGTCGGTGCTCGCCGACCAGATGGAGGCGGTGGAGCGCGCCACTCAGGGCGGGGGCGATCCCGACCTGTCGCTGCTGGTCGACGGCCTGCGCAGCGAGCGCGAGCAGGGCATCACCATCGACGTGGCCTACCGCTACTTCGCGACGCCGAACCGCTCGTTCGTCCTCGCCGACACCCCCGGGCACGTGCAGTACACCCGCAACACCGTCACCGGAGCGTCCACCGCGAAGCTGGCCGTCCTGCTCGTCGACGCGCGCCACGGCGTCGTCGAGCAGACCCGCCGCCACGCCGCGGTCATGTCCCTGCTGCGGGTGCCGCGCCTCGTGCTCGCCGTCAACAAGATCGACCTGGTCGAGTACGACGAGCCCACGTTCACCACGATCGCCAAGGAGTTCCACGAGATCGCCGAGACGCTCGGGTACGACGACGAGGCCGTCGTCGCGATCCCGGTCTCGGCGAAGCGCGGCGACAACGTCGTGCTGACCTCGGAGAACACCCCCTGGTACGACGCCCCGACGCTGCTCGAGCACCTGGAGTCCGTCCCCGTCGACGGGCCCGACGCCGAGGCCCCGTTCCGGTTCCCGGTGCAGACGGTGATCCGGCCGCGCAGCGCCGAGTACCCCGACTACCGGGGCTACGCCGGCCTGGTGGCCGCGGGCACCGTCCGGGTCGGGGACTCCGTCGTCGTGCTGCCGGACGGCCAGCGCACGACGATCGAGGGCATCGACCGCTTCGAGGGGCCGCAGGAGGTGGCGGGCGAGGGCGAGAGCGTCGTGCTGCGCCTCGCCGACGACCTCGGGGTCGCCCGCGGCGCCGTGATCGCCGCGGCCGACGACGCCCCGGAAGCGGTCACCGAGTTCGACGCCACACTGGCCTGGCTGCACGAGAAGCCGCTGGTGCCCGGGCGCCGCCTGTTGGTCAAGCACGGAACGCACACCGTGCAGGCCATGATCACCGGAGTGCTCGACCGGCTCGACGTCCAGACCCTCGAGCGCGAGCCCGACCCGGACGGCCTGGAGATCAACGACATCGGCCACGTGACGATCACGGTCGCCGAGCCGCTGCCGCTCGACGACTACGAGCGCGTGGCGGCCACCGGCGCGTTCCTCGTCATCGACCCGCAGGCCGGGGACACCCTGGCGGCCGGGATGAGGTGCGCTTCGCGCTCGTGAGCAGCGGTGGCCCCGATTCCTGCGCACGTGTGCCGGCCGGGACCGCCCGAGTGGACCTCGAGGGCTGCGGGGGCAGCCGTGTGAGTCCACTCGCAGCGAGGGCGCCAGCTCAGTGGACACCGAGGGCTCCGTCGGGAGCCGTGGGGGTCCACTCGGCGCCCCCAGGCGTTGGCAGCAGCACCGTCTGTCAACGTCGTAGCGCAGCGTGACGCGCGGTCGCCGAGCAGAGTCGAGAACCGGGTCCCGGCGACCCGGTTTTCGGGAGTACATCCCGAGCGGAGTCCCGACTGCGGTGTCCGGGCCGACGCGTCCGACAGGCTCCGTAGCCGCACTTTCTGCTCACGGGCCGGAGGCACCCAGCGCGTCCACCACGTCCCGCATCGACCCGACATGCAGGTCCGGCGCGGTGACCTCCGACGGCGCCGGCGTCGCGCCCGATCCCGCGTGCCCCTGCCTCCGCTCCACCCAGCAGGTCGCCAGCCCGAGCCGCCGGGCGGCGCCGATGTCGTGGTACTGGCTCTGGGCGACGTGCAGGACCTCGTCGCGGCGGATCCCGAAGGCCTCGAGCGTCGCCAGCCCCGCCTCGAACATCCGCGGGTCGGGTTTGTTGACCCCGACCTCGTCGACCGTCACGCCGGCGGCGAACGGCTCG
>JAVXWR010000293.1:0-6020 GCA_032230725.1 Actinomycetota bacterium | reverse complement strand
GACGAGGCCGTCGAGCAGCCACCGCCGCAGCGCACGCCGGCGGCCGGACGATCCGCCGGCTCCCGACCCCGGGGAGCCCGGGCGGGGGGTCGAGGCCTCGCGCGAGACGGTCACGCCCGCATCGAAGCAGTCGGGCGGGCCCCGCGCGCCCCGGACGTCAGCGGCGCCAGGAGGTCCTGGCGCGGATGATCGCCCCGAGGGAGAGGAAGAAGAAGCCGATCGCGAGCGCGACGAGCCAGATGTCCTCCTCCTTCCCGACGTGGTTGCCGTGGACCATGATCAGCAGGATGGCCGCGACGAGGAAGCCGGCGAAGCGGGCGACCTTCGGGTAGTGCCCGTGCCAGCCCCACTCGACCGACGGCTCGTCGTCGGACGACACGCCGTTGACGACGACGGCGCGGTGCGTGTCGCCCTTCGCCACCTCGCCGTGCGCCTGACGGGCAGGGGTCGAGCTGCTCGCCACGGGTCCTCCTCGTGCGTCGTGCTCCGGAATCGGGGCTCAACCTATCCGCCCGCGGCCCCCGGGGCGATCCGTGGTCCAGGATGACGGTGATGGCCACCGCACCCCCGACCGCGACCCCCGCCGTCCTCGACCGCCGCCCCGTGGTCCTGCTCGGTTCCACCGGGTCGATCGGCACCCAGGCGCTCGACGTCGTGCGGTCCCACCCGGACCGCTTCGTCGTCACCGCGCTCGCCGCGGGCGGTGGGCGCCCCGAGCTGCTGGCCGCCCAGGCCGCGGAGTTCGGGGTCCCGACGGTGGCCGTGGCCGACGCCGTGACCGCGCCCGCCGTCGAGCACGCGCTGCGCGCGGTCGGCGCCCGCGCCGCCGTCGTCGCCGGGACCGACGCCATGACCGACCTCGCCGGGTCCGGCGGCCCCGGCACCGTCGTGCTCAACGCGGTGGACGGCTCGCGCGGGCTGGCCCCGACACTGGCCGCGCTGCACACCGGGGCGACCCTGGCGCTGGCGAACAAGGAGTCGCTGGTCGCGGGCGGCCCGCTCGTCACCCGGGCGGCGACCCCGGGCCAGATCGTGCCGGTGGACTCCGAGCACTCCGCGATCGCGCAGTGCCTGCGCTCGGGGACCGCGGGGGAGGTCGACCGGATCGTGCTCACCGCGTCCGGGGGGCCCTTCCGCGGGCGCAGCCGGGCACAGCTCGCGGAGGTCGCGCTGGACGACGCGCTGGCGCACCCGACGTGGGCGATGGGCCCGGTCGTGACGCTGAACTCCTCGACGCTGGTGAACAAGGGCCTCGAGCTCATCGAGGCCCAGCTGCTGTTCGGGGTGCCCTACGACCGCATCGATGTGGTGGTGCACCCGCAGTCGATGGTCCACTCGATGGTCACCTTCACCGACGGCGCGACGATCGCGCAGGCGAGCCCGCCGGACATGCACCTGCCGATCGCGCTCGCGCTGGGCTGGCCCGAGCGGCTGGCGGGCGCGTCCCCGCGCGAGACGTTCGCCACGGCGTCGGCGTGGACGTTCGAGCCGCTGGACGCCGTGGCCTTCCCGGCCGTGGACCTGGCCCGGGCGGCGGGCGCGGCCGGCGGCTGCCTACCCGCGGTGTTCAACGCCGCGAACGAGGAGGCCGTGCACGGGTTCCTCGCCGGGCGGGGCACCTGGCTGGGCATCGTCGACACGGTGGCCGAGGTCCTGGCCGGGGCGGACGGCTGGTCGCGCGACCCGGTGGACGTCGCGGACGTGCTCGCCGCCGAGGGTTGGGCGCGCGCCCGCGCAGGGGAGATCCTGGCGGCGGCCCGCGCCTGAGCGACCCGCCCCACGCCGAGGTCACCACAGCGCCAGATACCGTGACGCCTCGTGATGCTCGTCGTCGGGATCGTGCTGTTCGCGCTCGGTCTGCTGTTCTCGATCGCCTGGCACGAGCTCGGCCACTTCACGACCGCCCGCTGGTTCGGTGTCCGCGTGCCCGAGTTCATGGTCGGTTTCGGGCCGGTGGTCTTCACGCGCCAGCGCGGCGAGACCTCGTTCGGCGTCCGCGCGATCCCCCTGGGCGGCTACATCCGGATGATCGGGATGGTGCCGCCGGCCCCGGGCCAGCGGATCGGGCGCAGCCGGCGCTCCGGGCCGTTCCATGGACTCATCGACGACGTCCGGGCCGACTCGGCCCGCGACATCCTGCCCGGTGACGAGGACCGGCAGTTCTGGACCCGCAAGCCCTGGCAGCGCATCGTCGTGATGTTCGCCGGGCCCTTCATGAACCTGATCCTCGCGGGCGTCCTGTTCGTCATCGTGCTCATGGGCTTCGGGATCCCGACCTCGCAGCCGGTCGTGAGCTCGGTCAGCGAGTGTGTGGTGCCCGCCTCCCAGGCCACCGCGGACAACCGCTGCCCCCCGGGCGCGCCGCTCACCCCCGCCGCGCAGGCCGGATTCCAGGCGGGCGACCGGATCGTCAGCTTCGGTGGGAAGACCTACGACTCGTGGGAGGACATGCAGATCGCGATCCGTGAGGCGTCGGGCACCGTCCCCGTCGTCGTCGAGCGCCCGCAACCGAACGGGGGCGTCCAGACCCTCACGCTCCAGCCGAAGCTCATCGAGACCCAGCTGCTCGACCTGGACTCGGCGCAGTCCGGCGAGCAGCGCTACGTGACCGGGTCGTTCCTCGGGCTCACCCCGATCCGTCCGGTGATGCGCCAGACCCCGGCCCAGGTCGCGGACTACACGGGCCAGATGTTCTCCAACGTCGTGGCCAGCGTCGCCGCGCTGCCGCACAAGGTCCCGGCCCTGTTCGGCGCGGTGTTCCTCGGCGAGCAGCGGGACGCGGCGGGGCCGGTCAGCGTCGTCGGGGTCTCGGTGATCGGTGGGGAGGTGCTGGCGTCCGACCAGCCGGTGGCCACCGAGCTCGCGACGATGCTGCAGCTGCTCGCGGCAGTGAACATCTCGCTCTTCCTGCTCAACCTGCTGCCGATCCTGCCCCTGGACGGCGGGCACATCCTGCCCGCGCTCTGGGAGGCGGCGAAGAAGCGGCTCGCGCGGCTGCGGGGGCGTCCCGACCCCGGACCGGTCGACATGGCGAAGCTCATGCCGATCGCCTACGGGTTCGCGATCCTGATCATGCTCTACGGCGGGCTCGTGATCGTGGCCGACATCGTGAACCCGATCAAGCTGAACCTCTGACGAACGGCCGATGGCGATGCCGCGGCTCACGTGCCGGGACGGCGGCGTGACGGGTGCGGCTGTAGCAGACTGGTGACATGACCATCGACCTCGGCATGCCGGAGGCGCCCGCGGTGCTCGCGCCGCGACGCAGGACCCGTCAGCTCGACGTCGGGGGCGTCGGGGTGGGCAGCGACCACCCGGTGTCGGTGCAGTCGATGACGACCACGCTGACCGCCGACGTGAACGCCACGCTGCAGCAGATCGCCGAGCTCACGGCCGCGGGCTGCGACATCGTGCGGGTGGCGGTCCCGAGCGCCGACGACGCCGAGGCGCTGCCGGCGATCGCGCGGAAGTCGAACATCCCGGTGATCGCCGACATCCACTTCCAGCCCAAGTACGTGTTCGCCGCGATCGACGCCGGGTGCGCGGCGGTGCGGGTGAACCCGGGGAACATCAAGAAGTTCGACGACAAGGTCGGCGAGATCGCCGGGGCGGCCAAGGACGCCGGCATCCCGATCCGCATCGGCGTGAACGCGGGCTCGCTGGAGCCCTCGATCATGGCCAAGTACGGCAAGGCGACGCCGGAGGCGCTCGTCGAGTCGGCGCTCTGGGAGGCCTCGCTCTTCTCCGAGCACGACTTCCACGACGTCAAGATCTCGGTCAAGCACCACGACCCGGTGACGATGGTGCGGGCCTACGAGCTGCTCGCCGAGCAGTGCGACTACCCGCTGCACCTGGGTGTCACCGAGGCCGGCCCGACGTTCCAGGGGACGATCAAGTCCGCGACGGCGTTCGGCGCGCTGCTCTCCCGCGGCATCGGCGACACCATCCGCGTCTCGCTCTCGGCGCCGCCGATCGAGGAGGTCCGGGTCGGGCTGTCGATCCTGGAGTCGCTCAACCTCCGCCCGCGCAAGCTCGAGATCGTGTCCTGCCCGAGCTGCGGACGCGCACAGGTCGACGTCTACAAGCTCGCCGACGAGGTCACCGCGGGTCTCGAGGGCATGGAGGTGCCGCTGCGCGTGGCCGTCATGGGCTGCGTCGTCAACGGTCCGGGCGAGGCGCGTGACGCCGACCTCGGGGTCGCCTCCGGCAACGGCAAGGGCCAGATCTTCGTCAAGGGCGAGGTCATCAAGACCGTGCCCGAGGCGCTGATCGTCGAGACCCTGATCGAGGAGGTCATGCGCCTGGCCGACGAGGCCGGCGAGGACGAGCTCGCGGGTGGCACCGCGGGCGGGACCCCGACGGTCACGGTGGGCTGACTCCTCGACGAGGGGCACACCTGGCATCCCGACGGCCTCCGCGGGCTGCGTGGTGTGCTCCTCGGCGGGACCCGTCGGGCCCCGTCGTGGTGTGATCGGCCACGATGAGCACCTTCGACGACCTCGACGCCTACGTCGCCACCCGCCGCCAGGCCGGCCTCGCGCTGTCCCCCGACGGGGCCCGGCTGGTCACGACCGTCTCCGAGCTCTCGCCGGACGCCACGAAGTCGGTGACGTCGATCTGGGAGGTCGACCCGACGGGGGAGGCCCCGGCGCGGCGGCTGACGCGGTCGTCGGCGGGGGAGTCGTCGGCGGCGTTCGCGCCCGACGGCGACCTGCTGTTCACCTCCCGCCGCCCCGACCCCACCGCCGAGCCCGCCGACGACGAGCCCGCCGCGCTCTGGGTCCTCCCGCACCACGGCGGTGAGGCGCGCCAGATCCTCGGCCCGGGCGACGGGGTCGCGTCGTTCGCGGTCGCCCGCGACGCGGGCCACGTCGTCGTGACGACCTCCGTCCCGGTCGGTGCGGTTCCCGAACCCGCCGACGAGGACGACGCGCCGCGCGACGCCGCGGCCGCGTTCCGCGCCGCCCGGAAGAAGGCGGGCGTGTCGGCGCGGCTGCACGACCGCTTCCCGGTGCGGTTCTGGGACCACGACCTCGGACCCGGCCGCCCGCAGATCCGTGTCCACGGAGCCCTCCCCTCTCCGGGCAACCTGGCCGCCGACCGCCTCACCGAGCCCCTCGCCGTCGTCGACCCCGCGGAGCCGACCCAGCGGGTCCGCGAGTCCGCGATCGCCCCGGACGGGACCCGGCTCGCCGTCGCCTCGGACGTGCGGGACGCAGACGGAGCGGGCGGAGCGACGGGGGACCGAGGCGACCCCGCCGCCGTCCGGGTCCGCCTGGAGCTGCGGCCGGTGCCGGACGGGGACGCCGAGGTCGTCGCCGACGAGCCGGGCACCGACCACGAGATGCCGGTGATCACGCCGGACGGGCGCTGGCTGCTGTGGATCCGCGAGGAGCACGCCGCCCCGGGCCGGGCGCCGGCCCAGTCGCTCATGGCCCGGCCGCTCGAGGGCGGCGAGGCGCGGGCCGTCGTCGAGTCCGGTCACTGGGCGATCCGCTCGGTGACCGGGACCCCCGAGCGCGACGTCGTCCTCGTCGTGGCCGACGAGCGCGGTCACGCCCCGATCTTCCGGGTCTCGCTCGTCGACGGCTCCGTCACGCGCCTGACGGCCTCGGGGGCCTACGGCGACGTCGTCGCGAGCCCCGAGGGCGGGGCGCTGTACGCGATGCGCGCGACGATCGACGACCCGCCGACCCCGGTACGCCTCGCCCCGCAGACCGCGGACCAGGAACCGGCGCCGCTGCGCGGGGCGACCGAGATCGACGACCTGCCGGGCTCGCTCACCGAGGTCACGGCCACGGCGGAGGACGGCTCGGCGCTGCGGGCCTGGCTGGTGCTCCCGTCCGGTGCCTCGTCGGACGCCCCGGCGCCGCTGGTCCTCTGGGTCCACGGCGGCCCGTACATGAGCTGGAACGCGTGGTCCTGGCGCTGGTGCCCCTGGCTCCTCGCGGCGCGCGGTTATGCGGTGCTGCTCCCCGATCCCCGCCTCTCGACGGGCTACGGGCGCGAGTTCACCGACC
>JAVXWR010000240.1:0-6368 GCA_032230725.1 Actinomycetota bacterium | reverse complement strand
TCGAACCCCTCGGTGAGCCCGGCGGGCAGGAAGCCGGCCCACGCGCTCGTCCACACCTCGCGCTGCACGGCGGTGACGGCGGCGGCGTCGTCTTCGGTGGCGGGACGGACGTGGGCGATCGCCATGGCGCGAGGGTGGCACGGCGGCTGTCGTCCCCGTCACGCGGACGGCCGCGGGCGCCGTCGTGTGGGTAGATCGTCCACGTCCGGCCGTGAGACCGAGGAGGAATCCGTGACCGTCACCGACGAGCTGGTCGCCGCCAACGAGTCGTTCGCCGCGTCGTTCACCGGCGGCGGGCTGCCCGGGCCGCCGTCGCGCCACGTCGCCGTGGTCGCCTGCATGGACGCCCGGCTCGACGTGTACCGGGTCCTGGGCCTGGGCGACGGGGAGGCGCACGTCATCCGCAACGCCGGCGGCGTCGTCACCGACGACGTGCTGCGCTCGCTGACGATCAGCCAGCGCAAGCTGGAGACCACCGAGGTCGTGCTCCTGCACCACACCAGGTGCGGGATGGCGACCTTCGACGACGACGAGTTCGTCACCGAGCTGGCCTCCGACGCCGGGCAGCCGCCCGCGTGGGCGCCGGGCGCGTTCACCGACACCGAGCAGGACGTCCGGGACTCGCTCGCCGCCGTGCGCGCCTGCCCGTTCCTGCTCCACACCGACGCCGTGCGGGGCTTCGTGTACGACGTCGACAGCGGCGCGATCACCGAGGTGGCATGACCTTCGACGTGGTCGCGGAGATCGACGTCCCGCACCGTCCGGACCTCGACCCGGTCCGTCGTCAGGTGGCCGAGCTCGCTCCGCTCACCGACCACGTGCTCGCCCCGGACAACCCGACGGCGCGGGCGGCGGTCTCGGGGATCGCGGTCGCGGCGATGGCGCGGCAGGAGGGCGCGCGGGTGACCGCGGTGCTCAACGCGCGCGACCGCAACCGGCTCGGCCTGCGCCGGGACCTGCTGGGCCTGCTCGCGCTCGGCGTGCGCGAGGTGCTGCTGCTGCGCGGGGACCCGCCCGAGGACGACGCCGAGGACGGCCCGCTGCGGGTGCGCGCGATGCTCGACGAGGCCCGCGCGCTGGCCTACGAGCACGAGGTCGAGCTGCGGGTGGGGGTCGTCGCGCCGCTCGGGCGCCCGCTCGCGCGGTGGAAGCGCGCGGCCGACACCATCTGGCTCCCGCCGTCCTTCTCGGTCCCGGACGTCACCCGCTGGCGCGAGCAGGCCGACGTCGACGTCCCGGTGCGGGCCGGGGTCATCGTCCCGACGGGCCCGCGCATGGCGCAGGGCGTCGCGTCCGCGATCCCGGACCTCGAGCTCCCCGAGGGGCTGGGAGAGGCGCTGGACGACGACCCGGACGCCGGGGTCGCCGCCGCCTGCGAGCACGTCCTCGCGCTGCGCGCGGCCGGCGTCGTCGACGGGGTGCACCTCGTGGCGGTCAGTCGCGCGGGCCGGACCGCACGCCGGCTCGCCCCGCTGCTGCGGTAGCGGACCCTCAGGCCGCCGGGCGCGGCAGCGGCAGGGCGGGCGGCTGGTCGTCGGCGAGCCGGACCGCCGCCGACGCGGGGTGCTCGACGAGCGCCAGCACCCGCGACGACATGAAGCGTGCGGTGCGCACCGGGGTGCCGCCGCGGGTCACCTCGCTGACCTCGACGACGCCGCGCCCGTGCGCGACCTCCACGCGACGGCCCGCCCGGGTCGCCTCCACGTCCCAGCTGCGCGTGGTGCCACCGGCGTCCACGACGATCTCGACACGGTCCCCGACCATGGGCTCTCCTTCACTGTTCTCCCTGGTCAACGCCGGTATGGGCGCCTCGATTCCCTGGACTGTCGGGGGTGGCTGGCACGATCGGGGACGTGGAGCGGATGACGGCGGCGGCGGCGCGCCGGGCCGCCCTCGCCGCGCAGGGACTGGACACGCCTGTCCGGGCGGGAGTGCCCGACCGCGGCGCGCTCCGGCGGCTCGTGCGCCGGCTCGGGCTGCTGCAGCTGGACTCGGTCAACGTGGCGGTGCGGGCGCACTACGCCCCGCCCTTCGCGCGGCTCGGCGCGTACGAGCGCGACGTCCTCGACGCGCTGGCGTGGCCGCAGACGGCGGCCGACCGGCGGCGCCGGGCGTTCGTCGAGTACTGGGCGCACGAGGCGAGCCTGGTCCCCGTGGAGGACTGGCCGCTGCTGCGCTGGCGGATGCGGGACAACCGCGCGCGCAGCAGCCGCTGGCTCGGCAACGCCCTGGACCACCGGCCCGACATCCTCGACGCAGTGGCGGCGGCCGTGGCGGCGGCCGGGCCGCTCGAGGCCCGCGAGGTCGAGGAGGTGCTCGGTGACGGCGGGGAGCGGCGGGCCCGCGCGCACGGCGGGTGGTGGCACCGCTCGGACGTCAAGGTGGCGTGCGAGCACCTGTTCGCCACCGGGGTCCTGACGACGGGCACGCGGCGCGGCTTCCGCCGCGCCTACGCCCTCACCGAGGACGTGCTGCCCTCCGAGGTCCTGGCGCGGGACCCCGACCGGGACGAGGCGATGCGCGAGCTCACCCGGCGTGCGGCGGCCGCCCAGGGCGTCGCGACCGAGCCGGACCTGCGCGACCACTACCGCCTGCCGCCCGCCGAGAGCCGGGCGGCGGTGGCGGAGCTCGTGGACGCGGGGGAGCTGATCCCGGTCGAGGTGGCCGGCTGGGGCGCGCCGGCCTACCGGTGGGCCGGCGCGCGGGTGCCGCGGAAGGTCGCCGGCCGGGCGCTGCTGGCCCCGTTCGACCCGCTGGTGTGGTTCCGCCCGCGCACCGAACGGATCTTCGGGTTCACCTACCGCATCGGCATTTACACCCCGGCCGAGCAGCGCACCCACGGCTACTACGTCTTCCCGTTCCTGCTCGACGGTCAGCTCGTCGGCCGGGTGGACCTCAAGGCGGACCGCGCGGCAGGCGTGCTGCGGGTGCCCGGGGCCTTCACCGAGCCCGAGTGCGTCGAGCGCGGGGCGGACGAGGCGCGGGTCGCCGCCGAGATGGCGGGCGCGCTGCGGGAGATGGCGGCGTGGCTCGGGGTGGGCGAGGTCGTCGTCGAGGGCGGGCCGCTCGCGCCGACGCTCTCCCGGGCGCTCCTCCGTGCCGAGGCCGGCTGACCGTACTCCGCGACGAGGGGCACAGGAGGCATGCGGGGCGGGCCTCGCGCCTGCGCTGTGCGTCCCTGATCGACGTCGGGTCGGGGCGGCCGCCGTTCCTCCCCGTCGAGGGGCACAGGAGGCATGCGTCGAAGCCCTGGGCCCTGCCCCGTGTGCTGATGATCAAGGTCGGGGTGGGGGACGGAGCGCGACTACGGATGGATGAAGCGCACCCCGGTGGGGAGGCCCCCGGTCCGCGAGGTGCGGGCGAGGACGGCGAGCAGCGTCTCCCGGAACGCGTCGGCGGCCCGTGTCGGGGCGACGTCGGTGCGGTGGGCCAGGGCGATCGTGCGGTGGGTCCACCCGGAGCCGTCCAGGCGGGTGGGACGCAGCCCGTGTCGACCCGTGAGGACCAGGCTCGGGACGATCGCGATGCCCAGCCCGGCCTCCACCATCCGCAGCACCGCGTCCATCTCCCCGCCCTCGACCGCGATCCGCGGCGTCACCCCGGCCGCCGCGCACGCGGAGAGCACCACCTCGCGCAGCTCGTAGCCGGGTCGGTTCACCACGAGGGGGTGGCGGGCGAGCTCGACGATCCCGGCGTGGTCGCCGAGGGCCTCGTCGAGCCCGGACCGGCCGCCCGCCGCGGAGATGGCGACGAGCTCCTCGCGCAGCACCGGGGTGAGCCGCAGCGGGGCGTCACCGGTGGGCGGAGCCCCGGACCCGGCGGGCCGTGCTCCCGCCCCGGCCCGGCCCGCCACCCCGGCCCGCCCCGCCACCCCGGCCCGCCCAGCCGCGGCGGCCCGCCCGGCCACGGCGGCCCGGTCCGCCACCCCGGCCCGGTCCTGCTGGTGGATGACCAGGGCGAGGTCGAGCTGACCGTCCTCGAGGTCGGCCACCAGGTCCTGCGAACCACCCTCGCGGATCTGCAGCGAGATGCCCGGGTAGCTGTCGTGGAAGACCGCGAGCACGTCGGCGAGCACGCCCACGCAGATGCTCGGGGTGGCGCCGACACGCAGCCGCCCGCGGCGCAGTCCGGCGAGCTCGGCGATCTCGAGGCGGGCGGTCTCGACATCGGCGACGATCCGGCGGGCGAGGGGGAGCAGCGTCTCGCCCGCGGCCGTGAGTGTGACGTGGTCCCTACCGCGTGTGAACAAGGTCTCGCCGAGATCATCTTCGAGCGCCTGGATCTGTCGGCTGAGCGTGGGCTGGGCGATCCGCACCCCGGCCGCTGCCTGCACGAACCGTCCGCTGTCGGCGACGGCGAGGAAGTAGACGAGCTGCTTCAGCGTCACCTCAATAGCTTAAGAGCATTGCTGGACCGTCTTGCATGCATTGGCAGCCGGCGTGTTCCCAGGCTTAGCGTGTCGACGTGGTCATGACCCAGCATCGCAACATCGTCACGAGGACGTGGGGATCCTCCGTCGGCAAGAAGTCCGTCATGGCCGTGACGGGCGCGATCTTCTTGCTGTACGTGATCGCCCACATGATCGGGAACCTGAAGATCTTCTTCGGCCAGGAGACCTTCGACGCGTACTCCGAGCACCTGCGCTCCCTGGGCGCGGAGATCTTCGGCTACGAAGGAGTGCTCTGGATCCTCCGCGTCGTGCTGACCGTCGCGGTGATCCTGCACATGTGGGCCGCCTTCTCCCTCTGGCACAAGGCCCGGCGGGCCCGGCCGATCGGCTACCAGCACAAGAACCCGCAGGGCAGCTACGCGGCGCGCACCATGCGGTGGGGCGGTGTGATCATCGCGCTGTTCGTGATCTGGCACATCCTCGACCTGACCACGGGAACCGTGAACCCCGATCCGTCCGGTGGGGCCTACGCGAAGCTGATCGCGAGCTTCGACCGGCCCGTGGTGGCGATCTTCTACATCATCGCGATGGCGGCGCTCAGCACCCACATCAGCCACGGTTTGTGGTCGGGTATCCAGACCCTGGGCGGCAACAGCGCCGTACGACAGCGCTCTCTGAAGATCTTCTCGATCACCGTGGGGGTCGTCATCGCCGTCGGCTTCGCGATCATCCCGATCTCGGTCATGACCGGTCTGGTGAGGTGAGCAATGTCTGAGCTGCAGCAGGAGCCCACGGCGACGCAGGGCGAGGGCCGCTACGTCCTCGGCGACCCGATCGCCGACAACCGCTCGCCCGACAGCCCGATCGGCGACCGGTGGGACGACCGGAAGTTCTCGGCCCGCCTGGTCAACCCGGCGAACCGCCGCAAGATGACGGTGATCGTCGTCGGCACCGGCCTGGCCGGGGGCGCGGCGGCGGCGACGCTGGGCGAGGCCGGCTACCACGTGAAGTCGTTCTGCTACCAGGACACGCCCCGGCGCGCGCACTCCATCGCCGCGCAGGGCGGGATCAACGCCGCGAAGAACTACCGCAACGACGGCGACTCCGTGCACCGGCTGTTCTACGACACGGTCAAGGGCGGGGACTTCCGCTCGCGCGAGTCGAACGTCCACCGCCTTGCCGAGAACAGCCTGAGCATCATCGACCAGTGCGTCGCGCAGGGCGTCCCGTTCGCGCGGGAGTACTCGGGCCTGCTCGACACGCGCTCGTTCGGTGGCACCCAGGTCTCGCGGACCTTCTACGCCCGCGGTCAGACGGGCCAGCAGTTGCTGCTCGGGGCCTACCAGGCCCTCGAGCGCCAGATCGCGGCCGGCACGGTCGAGATGCACCCGCGCACCGAGATGCTCGACCTGGTCGTCGTCGACGGCCGCGCGCGCGGCATCGTCGCGCGCAGCGTGCTCACCGGGGAGATCCAGACCTACCTCGCCGACGTCGTCGTGCTCTGCACCGGCGGCTACGGAAACGTCTACTACCTCTCGACCAACGCCAAGGGCTCGAACGTCACCGCGGCGTGGCGGGCGCACCGGCGCGGCGCGCTGTTCGCGAACCCCTGCTACACCCAGATCCACCCGACCTGCATCCCGGTCAGCGGCGAGTACCAGTCGAAGCTGACGCTGATGTCGGAGTCGCTGCGCAACGACGGTCGCGTCTGGGTGCCGAAGGAGCGCGGCGACGACCGCGCCCCCAACGACATCCCCGAGGACGAGCGCGACTACTACCTCGAGCGCCAGTACCCGGCGTTCGGGAACCTGGTCCCGCGCGACATCGCCTCGCGCGCCGCCAAGAACATGTGCGACGCCGAGCACGGCGTCGGGCCCGGTGGTCTCGGCGTGTACCTGGACTTCAAGGACGCCATCGAGCGTCTCGGGCGCCACACCGTCGAGGCCAAGTACGGGAACCTCTTCGAGATGTACCAGCG
>JAVXWR010000144.1:0-2915 GCA_032230725.1 Actinomycetota bacterium | reverse complement strand
CGTCGCGCTCCTCGCGGGTGGGCGCCCAGCGCGGGACGAGCCCGGAGCGGGTGGGCTCGGCGAGGACGCGGTCGAGCTCGTCGGGGGGCAGGGCCGCGAGCTGGACCTTGCCGAGCGAGGTCGGCAGCGCGGGGAACCGGGTGCCGATCTGGACCGCCAGCGAGACGATCTTCGGCACCGACGCGCGGGCCACGTAGACGATGTCGGAGCCGTCGAGCTGCGCGATCGAGCACGACTCGTGGGTGCGCGCCGAGAGCGCCTCGAGGTGCGGTCGGGCGACGTCCCAGAGGCCCATCGACCCGACGTAGGCCACGCCCAGCTCGAGCACGCGGGGGGTGAGGGCGAAGCCGCGCCCGCCACTGCGCACGTAGCCGAGCTCGGTGAGGGTCAGCAGGATCCGGCGCGCGGTGGGTCGGGCGAGCCCGGTGGCGGTGGCGACCTCGGCCAGCGTCATCTCCGGACGGTGCGGGCCGAAGGCCGCGATCACCTCGAGCCCGCGCGCCAGCGCCTCGATGAAGTCCGGCCCGGCCCCCTCTCGTGGCACGCCCACGCCTCCCCCGCTGCTCGCTCCGGCCGACTCGGCGCGGTCGGGCGCAGCGTAGCTCCTCGATGACCGTCTGGCGGACAGTCGTCACGGATCGTCCGCCGGGTACCGGCCGACGCCGGGACCGTTGACAGCGAAACCAACTCTGAGCACAGTGACCTGCGTCATCTGACCGTCATGCGGACGCTTGTCCGAGACCGAGGGGGAGCACGCGATGACCCAGTCCACCGGCGAGGCCCGACGCCCGGTCGTCCTGCGTGGCGGGACCGTGCTCACGCTCGACGCGGCCCACACCGTCCTGACCGGCGCCGACGTGCTCGTCGTCGACGACCGCGTCGCCGCGATCGGCCCCCGACTCGACGTGCCCGACGGTGCCGAGGAGATCGACGCGCGCGGCGGCATCGTCATGCCCGGGAT
The DNA here is from genome assembly GCA_032230725.1 of Actinomycetota bacterium. GTDB lineage: Bacteria > Actinomycetota > Actinomycetes > Mycobacteriales > Pseudonocardiaceae > Actinomycetospora. Next base: position 1,954 of record JAVXWR010000144.1, on the reverse strand, counting down.
GATCGACACGCACCGGCACATGTGGCAGACCGCGATGCGCGGCTACGGCGCCGACTGGACGCTGACCCAGTACTTCGTCTGGTACTACCTCGAGCACGGCACCGCGTTCCGCCCCGAGGACGTGCACGCGGGCAACCTGCTCGGCGCGATCGAGGCCGTCGACGCCGGCGTCACCACCACCGTCGACTGGTCGCACGGCCTGCAGACCCCCGATCACGCCGACGCCGCCGTGGACGCCCTCGAAGCCGTGCCCGGCCGGTTCGTGCTCGCCTACGGCAACATCCAGGACGCGCCGGCGAACTGGACGGCCTCGCCGGGGTTCCGCGACTTCGTGGACCGCCGCACGGGCGGCGACCGCGACATGCTCGGCTTCCAGCTCGCCTTCGACGTCACCGGCGACCCGTCGTTCCCCGAGAAGCCGGCGTTCGAGGTGGCGCGCGAGCTCGGGGTGCCGGTGACCACGCACGCCGGCGTCTGGGGCGCCACGAACGACGACGGCATCCGGCTGATGCACGACCACGGCTTCATGACCCCGGAGACGGTGTACGTCCACGCCGCCACGCTCTCCGCCGACTCCTACCACCGCATCGCCGCGACCGGCGGCTCGATCTCGGTGTCCACCGAGAGCGAGCAGTCGGCAGGCCAGGGCTACCCGCCCACCTGGGCGCTGCGGGCGCACGACCTCCCGGTGTCGCTGTCGATGGACACCACGGTGTGGTGGAGCGGCGACCTCTTCTCCGCGATGCGCACGACGCTGGGCGCCGACCGGTCCCGCGAGCACCTGGAGGCCCACGCGAAGGGCGAGACGGTGACGCACGCGGCCCTGCGCGCCGAGCAGGTCGTCGACTGGGCGACCCGCGGCGGAGCGCGGGCCCTGGGACGCGACGACCTCGGCAGCCTCGAGGTCGGGAAGAAGGCCGACGTGGTGCTGATCCGCAACGAGGCGTCGCCGGTGATGTTCCCGCTACTGCACCCCTACGGCCACGTCGCCCTCCAGGCCCAGCGCGGCGACGTCGAGGCCGTGATCGTCGACGGGCGCGTGGTCAAGCGGGACCACCGCCTCGTCGGGATCGACCTCGCCGCCGCGCGCCGGACCGTGGAGGCGACGGTGGAGCACCTGCGCGGCACGCTCGGCGAGGACGCCTGGGCACGGGGCATGAACCCCGAGGTCCCGACGACGAAGGTCCTCGACAACCCGTACACCTACACCGACTACCGGTCGGCCTCGACGCACCAGGTGCGCTGACCTACAAGGCTGCGTACAGCGCCTCCTCGAAGTCCCCGTACAGCTTCCACGCCTCGTGCTCGGTGATGAACGGCAGCGAGTTGGTGTAGATCGACGCGCAGATGCCGGTGGTGCGGTCGATGAAGAAGTGCGTGTTCAACAGCCCCGCCCAGGCGCCGGAGTACGCCCGCCGCCGGCCCGGGATGTCCGCCGTGTTGAGGAGCAGCCCGTAGCCCCAGGTCCAGTCCGGACCGAGGTGCAGGGTGTCGGTGGTCGTCGGATCCGCGGTGGCGATCTCCGTGGGCATCGGGGCCCCGCCGAGCTGGTCGGTGAACGCCGCGTCGACGGTCTCCCGGCGCAGGATGCGGGCCCCGTCGAGCTCACCACCGCGCAGCAGCGCCCGCTCGAAGCGGATGTAGTCGCGCGGGGTGGAGTGCAGGCCGTGGCCGCCGGACCACCACTGCGGGTCGTCGGGGAGGACGTTCCCGGCGGAGGCCCACTGCCCGTCCTCGCCCTTGACGTGCACCGGGGTCTTGTTGCCCTGCCGGGCGTCGTCGAGCGCGAACATCGTGTCGTCCATGGCGAGCGGGCCGGTGATGTTTTCCTTCACGACGACGTCGAGCGTGGTCCCGGCGACGGCCTCCACCACGCGCCCGAGCCAGTCGGTGTTGATGCCGTACTCGAAGCGCGTCCCCGGGTCGGCGACCATCGGGGCCCGGAACGCGGAGA
>JAVXWR010000123.1:0-2605 GCA_032230725.1 Actinomycetota bacterium | reverse complement strand
GCCGAGGAGATCGCCGGGCTCGAGCCGCCGGTGATCGACGAGAAGGGCATCCCGCGGGTCACCTACTGCGAGCCCGAGGTCGCCTCGGTCGGCCTCACCGAGGCGCAGGCCAAGGAGGTCTACGGCGAGGTGGTGACCACGACCTACGACCTCGCCGGCAACGGCAAGTCGCAGATCCTGCGGACCGCGGGCGCGATCAAGCTGATCAAGGGCGGCACCACCGAAGACGCACCCGTCGTCGGGGTGCACATGATCGGGACGCGGGTCGGCGAGCTCGTCGGGGAGGCGCAGCTGGTCTACAACTGGGAGGCACTGCCGGCGGACGTGGCGAACCTCATCCACGCCCACCCGACGCAGAACGAGGCCTTCGGCGAGGCACACCTCGCCCTGGCCGGCAAGCCCCTCCACAGTCATTCCTGATCCGGGCTTGCGCTGACCACCAGCCGACCCACCGGTTCTGCGAAGGAGTTCCGAGCACGATGGCCTACACCGTCCAGATGCCTGCTCTCGGCGAGAGCGTCACCGAGGGCACCATCACCCGGTGGCTGAAGCAGGTGGGTGACCACGTCGAGGTCGACGAGCCGCTCCTGGAGGTCTCGACCGACAAGGTCGACACCGAGATCCCCGCGCCGCAGGCCGGGATCCTCCAGCGGATCGTCGCCGACGAGGACGACACCGTCGAGATCGGCGGGGACCTCGCGGTCATCGGCGACGAGTCCGAGGGCACGGGCGGCGACGACGGGTCCGGCGGGTCGGCCGGGCAGGAGTCCTCCCAGCAGGAGGCCGCCGAGCCGGAGCCCCAGCAGGAGTCCTCGCCGCCGCAGCAGCAGTCACAGCCCTCGCAGCCCGAGCCCGCCGCGGCGTCGTCGTCGGGCGGCGGGTCCTCCTCGGGCGGCTCCTCCGGGGGGTCGGGCACCGAGGTGGAGATGCCGGCGCTGGGTGAGTCGGTCACCGAGGGCACCATCACCCGCTGGCTCAAGCAGGTGGGCGACTCCGTCGAGGTCGACGAGCCGCTGCTCGAGGTCTCGACGGACAAGGTCGACACCGAGATCCCCTCGCCGGTCGCCGGCACCCTGCTCGAGGTCCGGGCGAACGAGGACGACACCGTCGAGGTCGGAGGTGTGCTCGCCGTCGTCGGGAGCGGCAGTCCGTCCACGGGCGGCGGCTCGTCATCGGGCGGGGACGGTGGCGGTGCGCAGCAGGCCGCGGAGCCGTCGCAGCCCGAGCCGTCGCAGCCCGAGCCGTCGCAGCCCGAGCCGTCGCAGCCGCAGTCCGAGCCGGGCGGCAGCTCCGGCACCACCTCCGACGGGGCGGTCGCCGCCTCCGGGGCCGACGACTACGTCTCCCACGAGACCGAGCAGCCGGCCGGACCGAGCGGGCCGGCCAACGCGGGTGCCCTCCAGTCGCAGCAGTCCGGTGGGTCGCAGCAGTCCGGTGGCGGCGCGCCACGCGAGAACGGCGACGGCCAGGGCTCGTCCGGTCAGGCCCCCTACGTCACGCCGCTCGTGCGCAAGCTCGCCGCCGAGCGCGGCGTCGACCTCTCCGCGGTCAGCGGCACCGGCGTCGGCGGGCGCATCCGCAAGCAGGACGTGGTCAAGGCGGCCGACGAGCAGGACGAGCAGCGGGCCGCCGCGTCGCAGGCGCAGAGCTCCCCGGCCTCCCAGCAGGTCGCGTCCCCGTCGGGCGGTTCCGGCCCGGGCGCGGTGCACGGCGGCGAGGTGCAGAAGCCGTCGGGCGGCGGCGCGGCGATCCCGCAGCCCGACGAGTCGGGACTGCGCGGCACCACGCAGAAGCTCTCGCGGCGCCGGGCGACCATCGCCAAGCGGATGGTCGAGTCGCTGCAGACCTCGGCGCAGCTGACCACCGTCGTCGAGGCCGACCTGACCCGGATCGCACGCCTGCGTGAGCGGGCCAAGGAGGACTTCGCGCGCCGCGAGGGCGTCAAGCTGTCGTTCCTGGCGTTCATGGCGCTCGCCACGGTCGAGGCGCTCAAGGCCCACCCGGGCGTGAACTCCTCGATCGACACCGAGAAGGGCGAGGTCACCTACCACGGCGCCGAGCACCTCGGGATCGCCGTGGACTCCCCCGCCGGGCTGATCGTGCCGGTCATCCACGACGCCGGGGACCTCAACCTCGGCGGCCTGGCCCGCAGGATCTCCGACGTGGCCGACCGCACCCGTGCGAACAAGATCGCCCCGGACGAGCTCTCGGGAGGCACGTTCACGATCACCAACACCGGGTCGCGCGGCGCGCTCATCGACACCCCGATCATCAACCAGCCGCAGGTCGCGATCCTCGGTACGGGGGCGGTCGTCGAGAAGCCGGTGGTCGTGACCGACGACGAGGGCGGCGAGTCGATCGCCATCCGCTCCACGGCCTACCTCTGCCTGTCCTACGACCACCGCATCGTCGACGGTGCGGACGCCGCCCGGTTCCTCGGCTCGGTGAAGGCACGGCTCGAGGCGGGCGCGTTCGAGGCGGACCTCGGCCTGTAGGTCGCGGCCGCGCCCCCGGATCGACCGAAGGGCCCCCTCGCTCGGTTCTATCGAGCGAGGGGGCCGCTCGCTCACCCGGCAATCGCGCACGGCGTTCCGGCGAGGGGCGC
>JAVXWR010000087.1:0-5304 GCA_032230725.1 Actinomycetota bacterium | reverse complement strand
CGGCCGGCCGCCTTCCGGAACCTCCTGGTGCATGCCTACGCGAGCCTCGACCTCACCCGCGTACACGCCATCGCCCTGGAGGGCCCCGACGATCTCCGCGCCTTCCTCGCCGCACTACGGGACCACGCGTGACCAGCGATCTCGGCCACTCCGGGCCCGACCCGTGGCGGCGTCACGTCGCGCACCATGAATTACGGGGTCAGCACATCCGCGCAACCGAGTCGCCATGACTCGGTGGTGCGAGAGCGATCGGACCTGGCCGGTGCTTCGAGGACAGGACACGAACGGCCCACCGCCACCACTCGGATGGCGCATCACCGCGACGGAGATCTCCCGATGACAGCCCGCGAGCAGCCGTCAGGGCTGGCGGCACATTCGCTCCCCCGGAGGAAGCAAGAACGTCGGATCTATCGCTACCTTCCCGGTGCATGACGACCGCCGACCGGCCTAGTCTTCGGACGCCTGAGACGACCCGCTCGCCGGCCGGCTACGACGCTTTCCTCTCGTACAGCCACGCCGCCTGACCTCGCGTCGCGACGAGTCGGAGGAGATCGTGTGACCCACGACCGGCCCACCGCCAGAGGGGCGGCACTGCGGCTCGGGATTGCAGCCGTCGCCGTCATCGCCGGCGTCCTCGGCTACGTCGGCTACGTCCTCTTCCTGGCCCGACCGGGCGTCACCGCGGGCAGCGGGTGGACGGACGTCCTCTACTACACGCTGCAACTCTTCCTCCTCGACGCGGCGGCTCTCGACTCGGCAGGCAATCTGCCGTGGCAACTCGATCTCGCACGATTCCTCGCCCCGGCGACGACCGCCCTCACGCTCGCGCTCACGGCAAAGGCGGTCTACGACTCCACCTATCAGGCGGTACGCGCCCGTCAGCTGCGCGACCACACCGTGGTGTGCGGATCCGGCGCGCCCACGCTCCTCCTCGCCCGCGACGTCGAGGCCGAGGGACGGACCTGCGTCGTCATCGGCCCCACGCCGTCCTCGGCGGAGCACGAGTCCTCTCGCCGTCGGCACTCCGTGCTCCACCTCGGCGGCGACCCGAGGGATGCTGCCGTCCTCCGCGAGGCGCGGGTCGGGCGGGCCCGTGAGGTCGTCGTCGTCACCGGTGACAGCGCCCGCAACACCGACGTCGCGGCGGCCGTGCGTACGGCGCTGGGCGACACCGCGGCGCCGCCCCGGTGCTTCCTGGAGATGAGCTCCCCCGAGCTCGCGGCCGCGCTCGCCGCACACGAGCTGAACTCCGCGTCGAAGGTGCACGTCGAGTTCTTCGACCCCGTCGGGCGGGCCGCGCGCCGTCTCCTCGACCGGTACCTCCCCTCCTCCGGACAGGGGGCCGTCGTCCTCGTCGGCGAGGGCGACATGGTCGATGCCCTGGAGCACGACCTCCGGCGCCGAGCGGACCTGGGGACGGCGCCGGCGACGTGGGCCCGGCTCCCGATCGACCGCCTCGCGACCTACCAGGCGCCGACGGACCTCGTCCTGGCGGTCGTGTCCGTGTCGGGAGACCTGCGCGCGGTGAGGTACGGCCTGGAGATGCTGCGCCGGCTGCGCGAGGTCGCGGTGGAGATCGTGGTGGCGACGCGGTCCAGCACATCCCTCGGAGCGACCATCTCGGGGAAGGACCTCGCCGACTCGCGGATCGGTCGGGCGCAGCTCCATCTCTTCAACAGCACCGACAACGTCTACGCGTTGAACTCGCTCCGTGACGGCGTCTATCTCGACATGGCCCGCGCCGCCCACGAGGCCTACGTCCGACAGGCCCGTGCCCGCGGCGAGTCGGAGCGCGACAACCCGTCGACGGTGCCGTGGGAACAGCTTCCCGACCATCTCCGGCGGGCCAACGTCGAGCAGGCGTACTCGGTCGGCGACAAGCTGCGCGAGTCCGGGTTGGCGGTGATCCCCTCGGACGGCGCCACGAGCACGTTCGTCTTCGAGGGCGCCGAGCTCGAACGGCTCGCCCGCGGTGAGCATGCCCGCTGGTGCCGCGCGAAGACGCGGGCCGGCTGGCAGCACGGTCCTCGCGACGAGGCGTCCCGGACCCATCCGGACCTCGTCGAGTGGGACGAACTCACCGAACAGTCCCGCCAGAAGGACCGTGACGCCGTCGCGGAGATCCCGGAGCAGCTGCGGCGGGTCGGGCTGCAGATCGTGCGGTCCGGCCGATGAGCACGACGCCGGCGCCCACCGAGACAGAGGCAGGGAACGAAGAGAATCGCGACGGCTACGACGCTTTCATATCCTACAGTCATTCTCTGGACAGTAGAATCGCCCCAGCCATCCAGACGGGCCTCCAGCAATTCGCCAAACCCTGGTACCAACTGCGCGCCCTCCGAATCTTCCGCGACACGACCAGCCTGACGGCGAGCCCCGGCCTGTGGCCGTCGATCGAGACGTCACTCGCGTCATCACGGTGGTTCGTCCTCCTTGCGTCACCGGCCGCGGCCACCTCCCCGTGGGTGGACAGGGAGGTCGCGTGGTGGCTGGAGCACAAGACGGCCGAGAAGATCCTGATCGTGCTGACCGAAGGCGGACTTCCATGGGAAGAGGACGGAGAGCAGCGGAACGGCTCGTTGCCGCCCTCCCTGGCCCGGGTCCTCGAGGAAGAGCCTCGGTGGGTGGACCTGCGCTGGCTCCGCACCACCGATCACGTCGCGCAGTCCGATCCTCGGTTCCGGGACAACGTCGCTGACATCGCAGCCGCGGTGCGCGGCGTCCCGAAAGACACGCTCATCGGCGAACACATACGACTGCACCGGCGTGCGGTGCGACTTGCACGCGCGGGTGTCGCGGCGCTCTCGGTGCTCCTGGTGCTCGCCGTGGTCCTCGCCGTGATCGCGTTCGTCGCGCGTGACAGGGCCGTCAGCGCGCAGAAGACCGCGGTCGCTCGCAGCATGGTCACCGAGAGCATCCCTGTCCGCGAGAACGATGACCGGCAGGCTCTACGGCTCGAGGTCGCCGCCTCGAGCCTCGATCCCGGTACGACGACGGCGACGGCCCTACGGCAGACGCTGGGGAATGCTCCCGTCCCGTACACCACGCTTCGCGGCCACGCGGGCCCGATCGAGGGCCTCGCCTACAGCCCCGACGGACAGGTCCTCGTCACGACAGGGAACGACTCGGCCGTCCGCCTGTGGTCTCTCGCTGACCGCCGGCATCCCCGCCTGGTCGGGCAGTTGCCCATCGCTGTGCACGGTGTCTTCGGTGCGGCGATCTCACCCGACGGGCGCACCCTTGCGGCCGGGGGTGGGGACGGCACGATCTCCTTCGTCGACATCGCTGATCCGGCCCATCCTCGAGTCACGCGTGGGTTGTTGGGCGGCCTCAAGGGCCAGGTCTCCTGCATCGCCTTCTCCCCCGACGGATCGACGCTGCTCTCCACCGGGGCCGACGGGATTCTCGAGGCCTGGGACCTCCGCGGCCGGGAACCGGTGCTGCGGTCGGCGGCCGACACGGGCGCCAACGTCCACGGCTTCGCGCTCGCGCCGGGCGGGCGCGCCCTTGCCACCGCCGAGAGCAACGGAGAGGTCCGCCTGTGGAACCTCGCTGATCCGCAGGCGCCGCAGCTGCTCCCCGTCCCGGTCGGCGCGCACACGAACACCACGACCGACGTCGCCTACACACCGGACGGCCGGACGCTCGTCAGCACGAGTGCGGCCGACCAGACGGTCCGGCTGTGGGACGTCACCGATCCCCTCGTCCCGCGACCGCTCGGGGCGCCCCTGACCGGGGCCCGCAACGGGCGTTACGCCGTGGCGGTGTCTCCGGATGGTCGGACTCTCGCAGCAGGAGCTGACCAGAGCGTCCAGATGTGGGACATCACCGACCCGTCGCGACCGGTCGAGCTACCACCGGGTCTGGCAGCTCATACGGCCCCGATCTTCGCTCTGTCGTTCTCACCGTCCGGCGACACACTCACGAGCGGCTCGGAGGACGACTCGGCGATCACGTGGGACGTCCGCGACAGGGCGCGCGAGCTGGGTCATCTGACCGTGCCGGGCCCGTACGCCACGGGAGCCGCATTCGCCCCCGGACGTCGTATCGCGGCGCTCGCAGGAACCGGCCTCGAGATGTTCGACCTGGCCACCCCTGGCGCACCGCGGGCCCTCGGACCCGCATTGCCCGGTCCCGGCGGCACGGTGAACGACGTCGCCATCACGTCCAGCGAGCGCACCCTGGCCACCGCCAACCGCGACAACACGCTGAATCTCTGGGACATCACCGATCCCGCCCGCCCCACTCCCGTCGGCCCGGCACTCGTCGGACACACGAGACTCGTCGTGGCCGTGGCCTTCGCGCCCGACGACCACCTCCTCGCCTCCGCGAGCGTTGACGACACCGTCCGGCTGTGGGATGTCACCGACGTGACGCACGGAAGGGAGCTGGGGCAGCCGATCGATGAGCCGGACGCCGTGAGCTCTGTGAGCATCTCCCCCGACGGCCGCACCCTCGCGGCGGGCCTCACCGACGACCAGATCGACGTGTGGGACATCAGCGATCCCTCGGCCCCGCACAGGCGAGGTTCTTTCGTGCATCCGGGCGGTGCCACCGCATTCGCGTTCACGCGGGACTCCCGGCTCATGGCCAGCAGCGGGACCGACCAGACCATCCGACTCTGGAACCTGTCCCCCACCACACCGACCGCGGTGGGAACGCCACTTCTGGGACCCGGCAAGGCGGTTCGGGCGATGGCGTTCTCCCCCGACGGTTCGACCTTGGCGGCCGGCGATCAGGACGGGGTGATCCGCAGCTGGGATGTCACGATGCCGGACCAACCGGTATCGCTGCCGTCACTCGCGAGCACCGACGGTGACGTGCTTTCCCTGGGCTTCACCGACGACGGCCGTGAGCTGATGTCAGCGAGCGAGTACGGCGTTGCTGCCTGGGAGCCACCGAGATCAGAAGCATTTGCCGGCGGGCCCGTGGCGGAGGCCTGCCGACGATCCGGAGGGGCCCTGGCACCGGACGAGTGGAACAGCCGCGCCGAAGGACTGGCGTACCTCGACGGGTGCCCCGGGACCTGACGGGCTCAGCACGATGGTCGACGCCGTGGTCGGCAAGCCGAGCAGCGTTGGCGGTCCGCCCACGTGCCGGAAAGGCGCACACGCGCAGGGCGTCGCGCGCCGGTCACCGTGTTCTCATGGGTCGGCGAGTCGTCGATCAGGAGCTCGTCGGCGGCAGTTGCGGAATCTCGCGGAGCCCGACCGAGAGGTTGCGCCCGCACGGTTCCTCGAGCACCCCGCCGCAGAGGCGCATGGCCATCTCGGCCGCGGGCGACATCTGCGGAGTCTGGACCAG
>JAVXWR010000023.1:0-5687 GCA_032230725.1 Actinomycetota bacterium | reverse complement strand
CTGGTCCCGACGCCGGAGGCCAAGGCGACGGCGTGGGACCGCGCGGTGCACGACGACGCGCTGCCCAACGCGATCAACGCCGCGATCATCATGGGTTTCTCGCACCCCGCCCAGGGCGCGCTGCTCGCCCCCTACACCGAGAAGTACTTCGCCGAGGTCGACGCGGTGTGGGGACGGCGCTCCTCGGAGCAGGCCCAGCCGATGGTGCAGGGCCTCTTCCCGTCGTGGGCCGTCGAGCGGGCGACGGTGGACGTGGCCGACCGCTGGCTCGCCGACGAGCACCCCGCCGCGCTGCGCCGCCTGGTCTCCGAGGGTCGCGCGGGGATCGTGCGGGCCCTCGCGGCGCGGGAGTTCGACAGCGGGGCGTAGCCCCATGTGAACGGATTTGGTCGCTCACGCGGCCAAGTCCATTCACATGCGCGGAGCGCTCCCGGCGTGGTCGCCCAGCACCCGCAGACCCTCGACGATGCCGCCCACCAGGTCACCCTCGGTGAACCGCGACACCATCGACCCGACGGCGATCTTGGCGCCCTGGTCGTCCACCCGGCGCACCGACTCCTCGCCGGTGACGACCTCGACGACCCGCTCGCCCGGCGACACCGCGATCAGCACCGCGTCGGCCGCCGCGTCCCCGAGGGTGGCGTGCAGTTCCTCGGCGCGCTCGCGCGTGCGGGCGCCGAGCGCCCCGACCCACAGCGTGAACAGCAGGCCGGTGTCGGCCGAGGTCCGCGTGAGGGCCTCGTCGATGCGCGAGAGCTGGGACGAGCTGAACGGGACCTTCTCGTCCTGCGCGTGGATCTCCTCGGCCTCGGAGATACGGCCGGACGCGGTCGGGGTCCGCGAATGCCCGGAGACGGGCTCCTCGGCGAGGCCCCCGCCGCTCACGATCGGGGTCTCGCCCGGGCCCGCCTGGCGGCGCGCCACCTGTCCCGTCGTCTCACCAGGTGCCACGTGCGCCTCCTCGGGCGGTCCGGGTCGCGGTGGTGCCGACGGCGTCGACGGTCGGCTCGGGCTGGCCGGTGCCCTTGGGGTTGCCGATCCACCACAGCGGCTCGTGGGGCCAGTCGTCGCCGACGCGGTAGCGCGCCGCCTTCCGACCGGACGAGCGCAGCGCGGTGGCGGCGAACAGGAGCGCCAGGACGACGACCGGGATCACCGCATAGATCAGGATCGTGTCGATCGGTCTCACGGGTGCGAACCGTAGTGGAAAGCCGCTGCTACGTCGTGTCGTAGCGCCGGGCGGCGTCCCGGCTCACCACACGGGCGGACGGCGCTCCGACCACGGTCGGGCGGCCTCCAGCTCCGCCCCGAGGGCGACGAGCAGGGCCTCCTCGCCGCGGCGGCCCCGCAGCGTCACCCCCACCGGCAGCGTCGTGCCGTCCACCTCCGGCCAGCCGAGCGGCAGCGCGATCGCCGGCTCGCCGGTCAGGTTGGCGATCGCCGTCCAGGGGGTGAAGGCGACCTGGCGGGCGAAGTCGGTCTCGGGGCCGTCCGCGGAGAACCAGCCGACCGGACGCGGCGGCAGGGCCACCGACGGGGTGAGCACCGCGTCGAGGCCGGCGCGGGCAGCCACGATCCGCCGGGTCTCGACCTGTGCGGTGTGCAGCGCGCCCAGCGCCACCATCGGCCCGACCTGCCGCCCCCGCGTCCGCAGCAGCCGGGTGAGCGGCTGGAGACGCTCCTCGTCCTCCGGGGCGACCGGGTCGGCCAGGGCCAGCACCGCCCACAGGGTCAGGAAGGCCTCGATCGCCTCGTCGGACAGGCGCACGTCCACCGGCTCCACGGTGTGCCCCAGGGAGGCGAGCACCTCGGCGGTGTCCTCCGCGGCCGCGATGCAGACCGGATCGCCGACGGCGGGCGGCGTCGGCCCGAGCAGGGCGGACAGGTCGCCGAACGGCGGCGTCGTCGTGAGCCCGATCCGCCGCCGGGGCCCGGGTCCACCGGACGCGATCCCCAGGTAGCCCCCGGCGGGGGGCGCCGCCGGCACGAACGGCTCCCCCGGCCACGTCCGCCCCCCGCACAGCGCGTCGAGCAGCGCCGCGGCGTCGGCCACGGTCCGCGCGAGCGGCCCCGCCACGGACAGCCCCGCCGGGTCGCCGCCCGCCGGGCCCGCCGGCACCCGGCCCCGCGTCGTCTTGATCCCGACGAGCCCGCACACCGAGGCGGGGATGCGGATCGAGCCGCCGCCGTCGGACCCCGGGGCCACCGGCAGCACCCCGGAGGCGACCGCGGCGGCCGCACCGCCCGACGAGCCCCCGGCCGAGCGCGTCGGATCCCAGGGCGTGACGGCGGGCGGCGCCCCGGCCGGCTCGGTGTAGCAGGGCAGCCCGAACTCCGGGACCGCCGTCTTCCCGATGCTCACGGTGCCCGCAGCGCGCAGCAGGCCCACCAGGTCGTCGTCGTGGCCCGGGATCCACCCGCGGGTCAGCACCGACCCGCGCCCGGTCGGCACCCCTGCCGTCGCCGTCAGGTCCTTGATCGCGAGCGGCACGCCGGTCAGGGGCCCGCACCCTTCGCCGGCCGCGAGCGCCGCGTCGAGCGCCCGCGCGGCGTCCCGGGCGCGTTCCGGGGTGAGGACCGCGAACGCCCCGACCGCGGCTCCGACCGTCTCCGCGCGGCGCAGAGCGTGGTCGACGACGTCGAGGACGCGCACGTCCCGACGACGGACCGCCGCGGCGGTCTCGAGCGCGGTCAGCTCGTGCAGGTCGCTCACGGGCGGCGATCATGCCCCGTCAGCATCCCCCGTCGCTCCGCTCGCCCCGGTCACAATCCCCCGTCGCTCCGCTCGCCCCGGTCAGGCCGCGGTCTCCCCCAGGTACGGCAGCCACTGCGGGTCGGCGTCGACGAGCCCGGCGAGCAGCCGCCAGTGCCGGCCGCGGGGGGCCGTGGGCATCGTGCGCAACGGCCAGCCCAGCTCGGCGAGCAGCTTGTCGGCCTTCTTGTGGTTGCAGCGCGCGCAGCACGCGACGCAGTTCTCCCAGGTGTGCGTCCCGCCCCGACTGCGCGGCACGACGTGGTCGATGGTCTCGGCCTTGCCCGAGCAGTAGGCGCACCGGAAGCGGTCGCGGTGCATCAGGGCCGCCCGGGTGAGCGGGACGCGAGCCCGGTAGGGCACGCGGACGAAGACCCGAAGCCGGATCACGGACGGCACGTCGACGGAGCCGCCCGCGGAGTGCAGCACCAGCCCGGAGGCGTCGCCGTGGACGACGTCGGCCTTGCCGCAGACCAGCAGGACGATCGCGCGGCGCAGTGGGAGCGCCGTGAGGGGCTCGTAGGTGGCGTTGAGGAGCAGCACCCGCCGACGGCCCCAGGCGGGCGCGGGCGGCTCCGGGCGGACGGTGACCGTGACGTCGGCACCCACGTCGGGGGCCGGCGGACCGAGGGGAACAGGGGCGGGAGCGGCGATCGGAATCGCCTCGACCGGAGCGGTTGCGGGCACGCGGCCCCCACCCAGCTCGACCCCGCTGCGCAGCGGCGTCACGGTCCTGGGTTGTCGTTCGGGCACACGACCACCTCCCACCGAGAGTGAGGACAGTCGACCACATCAAGGCCCGTTGCGCACCTGTGATACGCGAGGGTTCACCTCGTCGTTCCCGAGGAGCGCCGGGGCCGCGAACCTGCGCGCCGACGCTCCGAGGGGGCTTCAGTATCGTGCGGGGCCGTGCTGCCCGCTGCCGGCACGGACGTGCCCGCGCAGGTCCCGCTGCCCACCCCGCCGACCCCGACGACGACGGTGCCCCCGGTCGCCGAGACCACGTCGGTCCTGCCCTCGGTGCCCGTCGACGCCCCTGCCTGCGTGAACGACGCCGGATCGCTGTGCGCGCGCGTGTTCGCGGACACCCACGCGAGCTGGCTCTCCCGGTCGGCCGACTCGATCGTCTCGCACGGCACGACGGTCGCGATCATCGTCGTGGTGGCGATCGTGCTGCGCTACGCCGTGCACCGGGGCATCCGGCGTCTGACCGACGGCGCGAGCACCGGCCGCGTGCCGCGCCTGCTGCGCCCGCTGCGCGACCGCGCGGCCGCGAGCCTGCGCGAGGCCGCCCCCCAGATCCTCGAGCGGCGCAGCCAGCGGGCGCAGACGATCGGGTCGGTGCTGCGGTCCTTCAGCACCCTGCTGATCTACGGCGTGGCGTTCGTGCTGGTCCTCGGCGAGTTCGGGGTGAACCTGGCCCCGATCATCGCCTCGGCGGGCGTGGTCGGCGTCGCGATCGGCTTCGGCGCGCAGAACCTCGTCCGGGACTTCCTGTCCGGCATCTTCATGATGCTCGAGGACCAGTACGGCGTCGGCGACGTCGTCGACCTGGGTGAGGCCAGCGGCACCGTCGAGGCCGTCGGCCTGCGGGTGACCACGCTGCGCGACATCGCCGGGACCGTCTGGTACGTCCGCAACGGGGAGGTGCTGCGCGTCGGGAACTCCAGCCAGGGCTACTCCGTGGCGGTCGTCGACATCCCGATGGGGCACTCGGCCGACGTCGACGCGGCCACCGAGCTCGCCCTCGGGGCCGCGGCGCAGGAGTGCGGCGAGCCGGCGATCGCCGGGAAGGTCCTCGCCCCGCCGGACATGCTCGGCGTCCAGTCCGTCACCGCGGAGGGCATCCTGCTGCGGCTCACCGTCCGCACCCGCCCCGGGGAGCAGTGGGCCGTCCAGCGCGCCGTCGCCGGTGCCGTGAAGACCGCCCTCGACGCGGCGGGGGTGCCGGCCCCGACCCCCTTCGGCGCCGTGACCCCGTCCGCGGCCACGGGCGGGCGGTGACGGCGTGGCGGCCCGGGATTTGAGACGGTGGGGGGTGTGAGCAGTCCCCAGACCTTCTACGACGCGGTCGGCGGTCACGCGACGTTCGTCCAGATCGTCCACCGGTTCTACGAGCAGGTCGCCGACGACCCGGTCCTGCGTCCGCTGTACCCCGAGGAGGACCTCGCAGCCGCCGAGGAGCGCCTGCGGATGTTCCTCGAGCAGTACTGGGGCGGCCCGCAGACCTACTCCCAGCAGCGCGGTCATCCCCGGCTGCGGATGCGCCACGCGCCCTTCCCCATCGGCCCGCTCGAGCGCGACGCCTGGCTGCGCTGCATGCGCGTGGCCGTCGACGAGGCCCGCCTCGACCCCGAGCGGCACCGCCAGATCTGGGAGTACATGGAGATGGCGGCGATGAGCATGATGAACAAGGCGTTCTGACGCGGCGCCGTGCGGGCCGCCCTGATGGGATGGCGGCCATGGTCGACAACTCCACGGACAACCCCCTGCAGAACGTCACTTTCCCCTCGGGCGGCGGCACCGCGCACGGCTACCTCGCGCTGCCCGAGTCCGGCGTGGGGCCCGGCGTCATCGTGATCCAGGAGTGGTGGGGCCTGACGTCGCACATCGCCGACGTCACGAACCGGCTGGCCGCGGAGGGCTTCGTCGCGCTCGCCCCCGACCTCTACGGCGGCAGCACCACGCACGACGCCGACGAGGCCGGGAAACTCATGCAGGAGCTGCCCGTCGACCGGGCGGCGACCGATCTCGGCGGCGCCGTGGACTTCCTGCTCGACCACGAGGCGGTCGTCGGGCGGAAGGTCGGCGCGGTCGGGTTCTGCATGGGCGGCGGCTTCGTGCTCGTGCTCGCCGCGCAGCAGGGCGAGAAGATCGGCGCCGCGGTGCCGTTCTACGGCGTGCTCGGCGAGGACTACCCGAGCTTCGAGAACCT
>JAVXWR010000017.1:0-5267 GCA_032230725.1 Actinomycetota bacterium | reverse complement strand
TGCCCCCGAAGCGCCTGCCGACCTACTACGCGAGCTTCGGCGTCGACCGCATCGCGGCGAAGGCGATCTTCGGCACCGACGCGCCGACCGCGAGCCCGGCGCGCAACATCGCCGCGATCCGTGACCTCGGGCTCTCCGAGGCCCTCACCGACGCGGTGCTCGGCGGCAACGCCGCGACGGTCTTCCCACGCCTGTAGAGCTGTGTGGGTGCGGGCCCCGATGGGGTAGACCGGTGACATGGCCATCGCTACCACGAACCCAGCCACCGGGGAGACCGTCCAGGAGTTCGACGCCCTGACGTCGGAGCAGCTCGAGGAGAAGCTCCAGCGCTCCTGGGACACGTTCCAGAGCTACCGCGACACGACGTTCGAGCAGCGTGCCGGCTGGCTCCGCGCGGCCGCCGACATCTTCGACGAGGAGAACGAGCGCCTGGCCGAGCTCGCGACCCTGGAGATGGGGAAGACCTTCACCGCGGCCAAGGCCGAGGTGACCAAGTGCGCCCTGGGCTGCCGTTGGTACGCCGACCACGCCGCCGAGGACCTCGCCGACGTCGAGTGGCCCAAGCCGGCGAGCGCCTCCGAGTCCGCCCGCATCTTCACCCGGTACCAGCCCCTGGGGCCGGTCCTGGCGGTCATGCCGTGGAACTTCCCCTACTGGCAGGTGCTGCGCTTCGCCGCGCCCGCGCTCATGGCCGGCAACACCGGGCTGCTCAAGCACGCCTCGAACGTCCCCCAGGTGGCCATGGCCATCGAGGACGTCCTGACGCGCGCCGGTTTCCCCGACGGTGCCTTCCAGACGCTGCTCGTGGGGTCGTCGGTCATCGAGGGGATCATCGACGACGACCGCGTCCGCGCCGTCACCCTCACCGGCAGCGAGCCCGCCGGCCGTGAGGTCGGGGCCCGCGCCGGCCAGAACGTGAAGACCAGCGTGCTCGAGCTGGGCGGCAGCGACCCGTTCATCGTCATGCCCTCGGTGGATCTCGACGCGACCGTCACCGCCGCGGTGTCCAGCCGCATGCTCAACAACGGCCAGTCCTGCATCAACGCCAAGCGGTTCATCGTCCACGAGCAGATCGCCGACGAGTTCACGCAGAAGCTGGTGGAGAAGATGGAGTCGCTGACCATCGGCGACCCCATGGACGAGAACACCGACCTCGGCCCGATGTCGCAGGGCAACGGGCTCACCGACCTCGACGAGCAGGTCCAGGACTCGGTCAAGGCCGGTGCCCGGCTCCTCACCGGCGGCGAGCGCCTCGACCGGCCCGGCAACTACTACCCGGCGACGGTGCTCACCGACATCCCGAAGGACGCCCGCGCCTACTACGAGGAGCTCTTCGGGCCGGTGGCCCTGGTGTTCCGCGCCGCCGACGTGGACGACGCCATCCGCATCGCCAACGACTCCCCGTTCGGGCTCGGCGGCAGCGCCTGGACCGAGGACGACGCGGAGAAGGAGCGCTTCGCCAACGAGGTCGAGAGCGGCATGGTGTACGTGAACAAGGTCACCGAGTCGACGCCCGAGGTCCCGTTCGGCGGCGCCAAGAACTCCGGCTACGGGCGGGAGCTCGCGAGCTTCGGCCCCCAGTCGTTCGTCAACGCCAAGACGGTGTGGATCCAGTAGTCCGGTGACCACCCCGACCTTCACGCAGGCCGCCCATGTCGCGCTCGTCGTGCGCGACATGGCGGCCAGCGTGGCGTTCTACGAGCAGGTGATGGGCTTCGAGCAGGCGAGCGAGCGCCGCGAGGGCCCGCCCGAGGCCCGGCACCCGCGCCAGTTGATCCGGCACCCGGGCTCCGGGCTGGTGCTGGGCATCCACGAGCCCTACGAGCGTTCGAACGACCGGTTCGACCCGCAGCGCACCGGCCTGGACCACCTCGCGGTGACGGTGTCCGACCGCCCGGCGCTCGAGGAGTGGATCGCCCATCTCGACCGCCACGGCGTCGCGCACTCCCCGGTGCGCGACGCCGGGTACGCCGAGTTCGTGTCGTTCGAGGACCCGGACGGTATCGCCTGGGAGGTCTGGCTCCCGACGACCTGAGGCCTACCCGAGTTCGGCCAGCTTCGGCACGGCGGGCGCCATCCCGTCGATCCACGCGGCGGGGGAACCGGTGGTCGGGGTGACCATCACGGTGTGCGCCCCGAGCTTCGCGTAGTCGGCCATGGCGCCGACGAACTCGTCGACCGTGTCGGGTCCCGGACGCGGGTTGTTGGCCATGATCGTGACGCGGATGTCGTCGAAGTCCCGCCCGACGTCGTCGCAGTGCCGGCGCAGCACGTCCAGCTTGTGCGCGATGTCGTCGGGGGAGGACGCGAACAGGTTGCAGGCGTCGCCGTACTGCGCCACCAACCGCAGGGTCTTGCGCTCCCCGCCG
This sequence comes from Actinomycetota bacterium, assembly GCA_032230725.1. Taxonomy (GTDB): domain Bacteria; phylum Actinomycetota; class Actinomycetes; order Mycobacteriales; family Pseudonocardiaceae; genus Actinomycetospora. Next base: position 2,898 of record JAVXWR010000017.1, on the reverse strand, counting down.
CCGCCGATCAGCACGCGGGGCCGGTGCAGCGGCTGCGGCGAGCAGAGCGTCTCCGCGAGCTGGTAGTGCGTGCCCTCGAACGGGCCGTCGTCCTTCGGGTCCCACATCTGGCCGCAGATCTGCAGTGCCTCCTCGAGGCGCTCGAAGCGCTCGCGCAGCGTCGGGAACGGAACGCCGAGCCCCTGGTGCTCACGCTCGTACCAGGCGGCGCCGATGCCGAGGACGGCGCGGCCGCCGGACAGGACGTCGAGGGTGGTCACGATCTGGGCGAGGAGGCCGGGGTGGCGGTAGGTCACGCCGGTGACGAGCAGCCCCAGGTCGATCGTCGAGGTGTGCGCGGCCAGGTAGCCCAGCGTCGTGTAGCCCTCGAGCATGTGCGACTCGGCCGGCAGGCCGGTGGGCTCGATCTGGAAGAAGTGGTCCATGAACGAGAGCCAGCTCGCCCCGGAGGACTCGGCGGCGCTCCCGACGCGGGCGAGCTCACCGGCGATGGCCGTCGGGCCACCGTCGATGTCGAAGATCGGGATGTGGAAGCCGAGCTCCATCGAATCTCCTCGCGGTTGACGAGGTCCCATCGTCGCGCTTCGAGCGCGCTCGAAGGCAAGCCGGGAGTCGTCAGGCGCCGAACGCGAGCCGCGCGGCGGGCGCCCACTGCTCGTGGCGGCGGTGGAAGACCTCGGCGGCCCGCGTCCCGACCCAGCCCGCCGGCAGCAGTTCGGCGGGCAGCTGCGGGTCGAGGAACGGAAAGCGGCGCCACGCGTCGACGAGCCGGACCTGCGCCCCGAGAACGGCCGTGGGGTCGGTCGGGTCGGGCTCGAGGCCGGCGAAGCGCTCCACGAAGTCCGCGTAGCGGCCCTCGAGGTCGCGCAGGTCCCAGGCCTGCGCGACGAGCTCGGCGTCGGAGAGGCCGCCGTGCGTCCCCCCGACGACGACGAGCGCGGTCTCGTCGAGCCCGACGTCGTCGAGCGCCCGCTGGGCCTCGGGGAGCCGCCCGGCGTCGGGACACACCCAGACCCCCGGGGCGGGGGAGCCGAGGCCCGCCCACGCGAGCTGGGTGCGCAGCTGGTGGCGCAGCGCGCGTTGTGCCTCGGGCACGCTGACGACGAGCAGCAGCCAGCGACCGTCCCAGGGCGCGCGCGGCGCGCCGTGTGCGTAGATCCGGTCGGCGCCCTCCGAGAGCAGCCGGCGCCCGGAGGCCGTCAGGGACCAGCGGACCCGTCGTCCGGAGCGTTCGGAGACGAGGACGTCGTCGGCGGCGGTGCGGGCCAGCGCCTGGCGGGCCGACTTCTCCTCGACCCCGACGGCACCGAGGGCGTCGAGCAGCGTCTGGGTCCAGACCGGCTCGCCGGTGGGGAGGACGAACTCCCCGAGCACGGTGAGCAGCAGCGAGCGGGCGCTCGTGGCCGCGACCTCCCGACGGCGGGTGAAGGCGTCCTCGGCCGACCCGGAGGGCACGGAGCCCGGCGGGACCGACCCGTGCGTCGCGCCCCCCGCCACCATGGCCGACGATCGTAGGCGTGTCCCACCCGTCCGACCTCCTGGCCCGCGACCGCGAGCACGTCTGGCACCCCTACGGACCGATGCCGGGACGCACCGACCCGCTGGTGGTCCGCTCCGCGCAGGGGGTTCGGCTGACCCTCGACGACGGCCGCGAGCTCGTCGACGGCATGAGCTCCTGGTGGGCCGCGATCCACGGCTACCGCCACCCGGCCCTCGACGCGGCGCTGCGGACGGCGACCGACGAGATGAGCCACGTGATGTTCGGCGGGCTCACCCACGACCCCGCGGTGTCGCTCGCCACCCGCCTCGTCGAGATCACCCCCGAGCCGCTGCGCCACGTCTTCCTCGCCGACTCCGGGTCGGTCTCCGTCGAGGTCGCGGTGAAGATGTGCCTGCAGTACCAGCGGGCCCGGGGCCGCCCGCGGCGTACGCGGATGATGACGTGGCGCGGCGGCTACCACGGCGACACGTTCGCGGCGATGAGCGTCTGCGACCCCGACGGCGGGATGCACGCGCTGTGGACGGGCTTCCTGCCCGAGCAGGTGTTCGCCGACGTGCCGCCGCCGGCGTACCTGCCCGGGTACGACGACCACGTCGACGCCGTCGCCGCGGCCCACGCGGACGAGCTGGCGGGGATCATCGTCGAGCCCGTCGTGCAGGGCGCCGGGGGGATGCGGTTCCACGACCCGCGGCACCTGGCCGCGCTGCGCCGGATCGCCGACCGGCACGACCTGGTGCTCGTGTTCGACGAGATCGCCACCGGCTTCGGGCGCACCGGGGAGCTCTTCGCCGCCGATCACGCGGGGGTGGCGCCCGACGTGATGTGCGTCGGGAAGGCCCTCACCGGCGGCTACCTCACGCTGGCCGCCGCACTGTGCACCCCGGAGGTCGCGGCCGCCGTCAGCGACGAGCGCGGTGGTGGCGGGCTGATGCACGGCCCGACGTTCATGGGGAACCCCCTCGCCTCCCGGGTCGCCCTCGCCAGCGTCGACGAGCTGCTGCGCCGCGACTGGCGGGCAGAGGTGGCCGGGATCTCCGAGGTGCTGCGCGGTGAGCTCGACGCGGCGCGGGCGGTGCCGGGGGTCCGCGACGTGCGGGTGCTCGGCGCGATCGGGGTGGTGGCGCTCGACCACCCCGTGGACGTCCCCGCCGCGCAGGCCGCGGCCGAGCGCGCGGGGGTGTGGCTGCGCCCGTTCCGCGACCTCGTCTACACCATGCCGCCGTTCGTCACCCCTCCCGACGACGTGGCCCGGATCGCCCGCGGGGTCGTGGCGGCCGCCTCGGCGGGCTGAGCGCGACGTCGTCCCAGGTCGGTTCGTGAGCGGTGCCTAGGGTGGCGGCGTGAGCGACCCCCTGGCGTGGCTGGACGAGACGGCGCGGGCCCGTCGGGCGGCTGGT
>JAVXWR010000011.1:0-13992 GCA_032230725.1 Actinomycetota bacterium | reverse complement strand
TGCGCGTCCGACAGTTCACGGCGCGTCGGCTGCGCATCGCCGGGATCCTGGGGGTCATCGGTGTCGTGGAGGTGGCGTCGACCGCCGGGGCACACCCGGTGTCCGTCGTGGGCTGGACGCTGCTGGTTGTCGGCCTGGTGATCGGCGCGGCGCTGGGGCTGCTGCGGGCCGCGACCGTGAAGCTCTGGGTCCGCGACGGCGCCGTCTACACGCAGGGCCACGCGCTGACCGCGGCGCTGTGGATCGTCGGGATCGGGATCCACATCGGGCTCGACGTGCTGGCGGGCGCGATCGCGCCCACGGCGAACGCCGTGAACTCCTCGAGCGTGCTGCTGTTCATCGCGGTCAGCCTCGGGGTGCAGGGTCTGGTGACGATGCAGCGGGCGCGGTCGCTGCCGGGCGCGCCGCTCCTGACCGGGGTCGGCTGACCGGGTCGGCTGTTCGGGTCGGCTGGGCGGGGTCTGCGGGGCAGGGCATGTCGGTTCCGTTCAAGGCCCCGACCGTCGGCACCGGGCAGGCTCTCCGAGCATGAGCACCAGCCCGGTCCGGCGCGTCGTCGCCAACCTCCCCGTCGCCGAGCCGGCGTCCGACGCCTCGTTCTGGACGGACCTCCTCGGCCTGGAGACGGTGATGGACCAGGGGTGGGTCGTGAACCACCGGGCGGCGGGGATGACGATGCCGGTCCAGGTCCAGCTGGTCTCCCGGGACGCGACGGCCCCGGTCGATGCGGCGGTGTCGGTCGAGGTCGACAGCCCGGCGACGGTGGACGCGCTGCACGCGCGGGCGCTCGACGCAGGGCTGCGCGTCGAGCACCCGCCGACCGACGAGCCGTGGGGAGTGCGGCGGTTCCTCGTGCGCACCCCGGGCGGGGTCGTGGTCAACGTCGTGGCGCACCGGTGATCTGATGCGGGGATGCGGACGCTGATCACGGGGGCCAGCTCGGGGCTGGGCGAGGGGATGGCACGCGCGTTCGCCGCCCGCGGGCACGACCTCGCACTGGCCGCCCGCCGGGCCGACCGCCTCGAGGCCCTCGCCGCCGAGCTGACCGCCCCGCCCGGCGCGCCGACGCTGCTGACGGCGACGCTCGACGTCACCGACGACGACGCCGTCGCCGCGGTGTTCTCCCGGGTGCGCGAGGACCTCGGCGGGCTCGACCGCGTGGTGGTCAACGCCGGCATCGGGGACGGGCGGCCGGTCGGGTCGGGGAAGCCGGACGCCAACCTGCGCACCGCCCGCACGAACTTCGTCGCCGCGCTCGCGCAGTGCGAGGCCGCCATGGAGATCTTCCGGGCGCAGGGGTCCGGGCACCTCGTCGTCATCTCCTCCGTCGCCGCCGATCGCGGGCTGCGCGGCGCCCAGACCGTCTACGCCGCGGCGAAGGCCGGGCTCTCGACGCTCGCCGAGGGCATCCGTTCCGACGTCGCGGGCACCGCCATCGACGTCACGACGATCGCCCCGGGCTTCATCCGCACCGACCTCAACGCGGGCATGACGGTGCCGTTCGCGGTCGACGGGCCTACCGGGGTCCGCGCGCTGGTCGAGGCGATCGAGCGCCGGCCCGCGCACGCCTACGTGCCGTGGTGGCCCTGGAGCCTGCTCGGTCCGGCGCTGCGGCTCCTGCCGATGCCGCTGGTCCGGGCACTGACCTGACCGGATCGTCCAACCCGATGGCATCACCGGACTAAGCTGCAGGCGTGCTCAAGGAGAGGCTGCGCAGCGACCTGACCGCCGCGATGAAGGCCCGCGACGAGGTCCGGGTCGCGACGCTGCGGATGGCCCTGACCGCGGTGTCCACCGCCGAGACCGCGGGCGATGCCCACCGCGACCTCTCCGACGACGACGTCCTGGGTGTGCTCAGCCGCGAGACGAAGAAGCGTCGGGAGTCGGCCGAGGCCTTCGACGGTGCCGGGCGCAGCGAGCTCGCCGCGCGGGAGCGCGCCGAGGAGGAGGTGCTCGCCGAGTACCTGCCGCAGCCGCTGACCGACGAGGAGCTCACCGCGCTGGTGTCCGCCGCGATCGCCGAGACCGGCGCGGAGGGGCCCCGCCAGATGGGCCAGGTGATGAAGGTCGTCCAGCCGCAGGTCGGCTCGCGCGCGGACGGCAAGCGGGTGTCGACCGAGGTGCGCCGCCAGCTTTCCGGGGCCTAGCTCGCCGGGTCAGCGGCCACCCCGGCGTCAACCCCGCACGGCGTCGACGAACAGCACCACCGCGAGGACCAGGCCGGCGACGGCGATGCCGACGCGCAGCACCATCGGTGGGAGGCGGCGCGCGATCGCGGGTCCGGTGTAGTTGCCGACGAGCAGCCCTGCGGCCAGCGGGATCGCGGCGCTCCACACCACCTGGCCGAGCACGATGAACCCGACGGCCGCCACGGCGTTCGAGGCCCCGAGCAGCACGTTCTTCACCGCGTTGACCCGCACCAGGGTGTCGGCCAGCAGCCGGGTGAGCAGCGCCAGCATCAGGACGCCCGCGGCGGCGCCGAAGTAGCCGGAGTAGACGCCGATCGCGATCGCGCCGAGCACCGTCGTCGGCCCGGGCCTCCCGTCGGCGCGGGCGGTGCCCGGCCTCGCGGGGCGCGGTGGCCGGAGCAGGACGAGCGAGGCGCCGCCGACGAGGAACGGGACGATGAGGGCGAACGTCCCGGACGGGGTCACCAGCACCAGGGCGCCGCCGATGACCCCGCCGAGCACGGTGAGCGGGAGCAGGCGCAGCACGCGGGCGCGCTGACCGCGCAGCTCCGGGCGGGAGCCGACGATCGAACCGATGCTGGAGCTCGCCAGGGCGATGGTGTTCGTCTGGTTGGCGACGGTCGGCGGGAGCCCGACGGCCAGCAGCGCCGGGTAGGAGAACAGCGACGCCAGGCCGGCCATCGAGCCCGAGAGCCCCGCGGCGACCCCGGCGAGGACGAGCAGGACGGGGGCCGGGGGCACGTCGGTCACTAGAACAGATCCGCGCTGGGAGGATGGCCCGGTGGGAGCCAGCACACCGGTCCGTGACGTCGACGTGCAGGGGACGATCCGCCTCGGCCAGTTCCTCAAGCTGTCCGGCCTCGTGGAGCACGGCGCCGACGCGAAGGACGTGGTGGCCGCCGGGGAGGTGACCGTGAACGGGCGGGCGGAGACCCGCCGCGGGCGTCAGCTGGCCGGGGGCGACGTCGTAGCGTTCGGCGGGGAGCGGGCCCGCGTGGTCGAGGGCCGATCCGACCCCTAGGCGACCCTCGGTCCTTCCCCCGTCGCTCCGCTCGCCCCTGTGAGCAGGCGCAACGGAACCCGGAGCCGGCGTCCCGGCGGACCGGGTGGAACGACGCCGACCCCGGATTCCGTCGAGATGAGCCCTACCGAGAGGTCAGAGGCAGGGCCACCATCAGCGTAGCTTTCGGCGCGCCGCGCAGATGCGCGCAGGCACGTCGGGTCACCGGAACGGCCTACTCGCGCACGGTGGATCTCGACCGGGAAGGCGGCCCCCGGGAGGAGCAGTGCAACCGTCCGTTCGGCGTCATGCGTCCGACCATCTGCGTGACCCGTTCCACGGAGGGTGACGTGCGGGTCGGGGAGCCCGTACCGTGGCGTAATCCGTTCGTGTCCTTGCGGCGGGCTTCACTCACGGTACGGAAAGCGGGCACACGGCGTGACCGACGGCGGTGGCGAGAGCGGGCGTCGCCCGGTGCTGGGTGGCCGCCAGGGCGTCGGCCGGACCGGGGCCCGCCTCCCGCGCCGCACCGAGGCCGCGCCGCCGGCCGACGAGGCACCTCCGGCGCTGCCGCCCGGTCCGTCGTCGACCGCGTCCGACCCGTTGCCCGCCCCGTGGCCGGACCGGACACCCGCCGGTGGCGGCGCCGGGGACCCGCTCGTCGGGCGCACCGGGGCCCGCTTCGACTCGCGGGGGCGCCGGTTGCGACGGCGGCCGAAGCGCGAGGCGGCCGAGGACTCCGTCGTCCAGGCGCAGGCCGTCCCGGTCCGCCAGCGCGTGGAGCTCGGCCGGGGCGGGACGGTTCCCACGCCGCGCGCCTCGTGGTCGGACGCCTGGTGGGCCGGCGCCCGGTGGTCCGAAGCGCGCCCGTCCGATGCGCGCCCGCCCGAGGTCCGCCCGTCCGAGGTCCGCCCGTCCGAGTTCCGATGGTCCGACGACGAGGCCCCGACCGCGCCGCTGCACCTCGCGGAGCTGCGCAGCCGGGTCGAGGGGATCGAACCGCGCGTCTCCGTCCGGCCGTACGTGCGCACCCGCGGCCGGACCCACGCGCGGAGCGATCTGCGCCTGGAGACCCTCGTGTCGATCCCGTCGCCGCGCCGGCCGATGGACGATCCCGAGCACCGCGCGATCGGCGAGCTGTGCGACGGCCCGCGCTCGGTCGCCGAGGTCGCCGCGCTGATGGGGATGCCCCTGGGCGTGGCGCGCATCCTCATCGGCGACATGGCCGACGAGGGCACGCTGACCGTCCACCGCACGCTCGACCGGCTCGGGCCCGGGTCCGGCCCCGACCGCGCGGTGATGGCCCGCGTGCTGCGGGGGCTGCGCGCGCTGTAGCGGCGGCGCAGGATGGCGTCATGAGCACCGCCACGTCGACGCGTCTCACCGGCTACGCCCACGGCGGGGGCTGCGCCTGCAAGATCCCGCCAGGCGAGCTCGAGGCGGTGGTGCGCGGCCTCGTGCCCTCGCCGTCGACGCCGCGGGTCGGCGAGCTGGTCGTCGGGCTGGACGACGGGGACGACGCGGCCGCGGTCACCATCCGCGACGGGCTCGCGCTGATCGCGACGACGGACTTCTTCACCCCGGTCGTCGACGACCCGTACGACTGGGGCCGCATCGCCGCCGCCAACGCGCTCTCCGACGTCTACGCCATGGGCGGGCAGCCGGTCGTCGCGCTCAACCTGCTCTGCTGGCCGCGCGACGTGCTGCCCTACGAGCTCGCCGCCGAGGTGCTTCGCGGCGGGCTCGCCGTCGCCGACCTCGCGGGCTGCCACGTGGCGGGCGGGCACTCCGTCGACGACCCGGAGCCGAAGTACGGCATGGCCGTCACCGGCACCGCCGACCCGGGGAAGCTCATCCGCAACGACGCGGGCCGGGCGGGCCTGCCGCTCTCGCTCACCAAGCCGCTGGGCCTCGGCGTCCTCAACAACCGCCACAAGCAGACCGGCGAGGTCTTCACCAACGCCGTCGAGACCATGGCGGGGCTCAACGCGGACGCCTCCGCGGCGGCCGTCGCGGCGGGGATCGTCGCGGGTACCGACGTCACCGGGTTCGGGCTGCTCGGGCACGCCTTCAAGCTGGCGCGGGCCTCGGGCGTGACCGCGGTGATCGACAGCGCCGCCGTGCCCTACCTCGACGGGGCCCGCGAGGCCGTCCGCGACGGTTTCGTCTCCGGCGGGACGCGGCGCAACCTGGACTGGGTCGCGGGGGAGACCGACGCCGGGTCGGTGGACGAGGACGACCGCCTGCTGCTCGCCGACGCACAGACCTCCGGCGGGCTGCTGCTCGTCGGCGAGATCCCCGGGGCGCCGGTGATCGGCGAGCTGGTCCCCGACGAGGGGAAGAGGCTTCGCCTCATGTGAACGGATGTGGTCGTCCCGGCGGCCAAATCCGTTCACATGGGCTGTGCCCAGAGGTCCAGGGCGGCCTCGCGGACGTCGGAGACGGGGACGTCGTGGGTGGCGGAGACCCCGTGGCCGCACCAGCCCTCGAGCACCCGCAGCCCGCACACCTGGCAGCCGCCGTGCCACGAGACGAGCACCCGGTGCCAGACCCGAGTGAGCGGGGCGACGTCGGCGAGGTTGGCGTAGGTGAACACCGCGACCGTCGGCGTGCCCACCGCACCCGCCACGTGCCGCGGCCCGGAGTCGTTGCCGATCACCAGGTCCGCCCGGGCGAGCAGGCCCACCAGCCCTGGCAGCGACAGCCCGCCGACGACGGTCTCCGGCTCGCGCCCGGCCGCCGTCGCGAACCCGTCGGCCACCCGCGCGACGCGGTCCGCGTCGGACTCCCCGCCGACGACGACGACCCGCGCCCCGGTCAGCGCCGCCGCGACGTCCCCGAGGCGCTCCTCGGGGTAGCAGCGGCGGGCGTCGGTAGCGCCCGGGTGCACGACGACGAGGGGATCGTCCGCGGCGGGGACGACGTCGAGCGAGGCGGCGAGGTCGTCGGCGGTCACCGCCAGCCGCGGCTCCACCCGCGCGGCCGGGGCCCCCACCGCCGCGGCGAGCTCGTTCCAGCGCAGGGTGTCGTGCTGGTAGGGCGTGTAGGGCACCCAGCGGTCGGGCCGGGGCGCGCCCGGGGCCGCGGTGCCCGCCGTCACCCGGGCCTCGAGCCGGTCGAGCAGGCGGTTCGAGTTGCCGCCGCCGCCGTGCATCTGGATCGCGAGGTCGAAACCGTACTCGCGCAGCGGCGCGACCCACGCCTCCAGCTCCTCCTCGGAGACGTTCGGGACCGCGTGGGGATAGGCCCGCACACCCTGCACCGGAGGGACCACGACGACCCGGTCGACGGGGGAGGGTCGCCCCGCCAGCAGCGCCTCGTGGTGCGGCGCGCCCAGCAGGGTGATCTCCGCGTCGGGGTAGGCCGTGCGTACGGCGCTCAGCGCCGGCTCGGCGACCACCAGGTCGCCCAGGCCGTTGGCGCGCAGGATCGCGATCCGGCGGACGTCGGGCACGGTCGGCACCGGGTCGGCGGGCACACCGAGCGCCGGGGCGTGCGTACGGTTCCCGGTCGCGCTCACGGGCGGGGCGTTCACGGCGTGTGATGCTGGCAGCTCCGGGGCGACCTCGCCGATCGGCGGGGTGCGCCCGCCGCCCGGGCGACCTACCGTCGGCGCCCGTGAGTGAACGCGCTGCCATCGTCACCGGGTCCGCCAGCGGTATCGGCCACGCCATCGTCGACCGGCTGGTCGCCGACGGCTGGCAGGTCCTGGGGGTGGACCTCGAAGAACCGGACCTCAAGGGGGCGGAGGGGCTCGGTGCCGACCTCACCACCCGGGAGGGCAACCGCGCGGCCGTCGACACCGCCCTCGAGCGGTTCGGCCGGATCGACCTCGTGGTGCCCAACGCCGGGTTCCAGCACGTCTCGCCGGTCGCGGACTTCCCCGAGGACCGCTGGGACGCGCTGCTCGCCATCCTGCTGACCAGCCCGTTCCTGCTCGCGAAGTACGCCTGGGAGGCGCTGTGCGCGGCGCCGGAGGGTGGGCGGTTCATCCCCGTCGCGTCCGCGCACGCCCTCGCCGCGAGCCCGTTCAAGGCCGGCTACGTCTCCGCCAAGCACGGCGTGCTGGGCCTCGTGAAGACCCTCGCCCTCGAGGGCGCCCCCCACGGCGTCCGGGCGGCCGCGGTGTGCCCGGGCTACGTGCGCACGCCACTGGTCGAGAAGCAGATCGCGGACCAGGCGAAGGCGCACGGGATCAGCGAGGACCGGGTGCTCGAGGAGGTCATCCTCACCCCGCACGCGCTCAAGCGATTGATCGAGCCCAGTGAGGTCGCCGACGTCGTCGCGTTCCTCACCACCCCGGCCGGCGGGGCGTTCACCGGGGCCCCGGTGACGATGGACATGGGGTGGACCGCGCGCTGAGCTGAGCTGCAGCGCCGGTTGTGAGCACGGCGGCGTTCTCACGTCAGGTGTCAGCGACGGTCCGTCGCTAACGGGCGGGAGCTGCGAGACTGCCCGCCGTGACGATCCGCGAGATCGCCGCCGAGCGGTGGCTGACGGTGCCCAACCTGCTGTCGGCGGCCCGGCTGGCGGGCGTGCCGGTGTTCCTGTGGCTGCTGATCGGCCCCCGCGCCGACGGCTGGGCGCTGATCGTGCTGGTGATCTCCGGGATCACCGACTGGCTCGACGGCAAGCTCGCCCGCTGGCTCGACCAGTACAGCAAGCTGGGGGAGGCCCTCGACCCGCTGGCCGACCGCGCGTACACCCTGGCCGCGCTGGTCGCCTTCGTCGTGCGCGACATCGTGCCGTGGTGGGTGGTCGTGCTGATCGTCGGGCGCGACGTCGTGGTCTCCGCGGCGCTGCCGCTGCTGCGCCGCAAGGGCTACCTCGCCTTCCCCGTGCTCTACATCGGCAAGGCGGCCACGCTGTGCCTGCTCTACGCCTTCCCGCTGCTGCTGCTCGCGCAGATGGACTGGCCCGGCGCCGACGCCGCCCGGCCGTTCGCGCTGGCCTTCACCGCCTGGGGGATCGCGCTGCACCTCTACTCCGGCGCGCTCTACCTCACCCAGCTGGTGCGCACCCCGCCGCGGGTGCTCGATTGCCCCTCCTGAGCGGCGCCCTCTACGCTCGCCGCCGCCGTTGACGATCACCGTCGACGACCAGCACACCGAGCACGAGGGAGTCGAGCGTGGTCCCCGAGGGTCTGCAGTACACCGCCGAGCACGAGTGGGTCGCCCCGGCGGAGGACGAGGGGACGGTCCGGGTCGGCATCACCGACTACGCCCAGGAGCAGCTCGGCGACGTGGTGTTCGTCCAGCTGCCGTCCGTCGGCGACACGGTCTCGGCGGGGGACTCCATCGCCGAGGTCGAGTCGACCAAGTCGGTCTCGGAGATCTACGCGCCGCTGGCCGGGGAGATCACCGCGGTGAACGACTCGCTCGGCGACACCCCGGAGCAGCTGAACTCCGACCCCTACGGCTCGGGCTGGATGTTCGAGATGCGGGCGTCGGACCCGGGCGCGCGCTCCGAGCTCCTCGACGCCACGGCCTACCAGGCCGTGATCGACGGGGAGTGAGTTCCCGCCCCCGGCCGGTCACGGGGCTCCGGGGCTCCCACCCGGGCCCCGGCCTGGGCGGGAGTTGTGAGGCGGGACCGAGACACGACGCAACGGTGACGCACGGTACCGTGACCACGACCTCGTCGCGGTGCCCCGACCGGGCGTATCGCAGGACGTGGCACCACCCCCGGGCTCGGCTCGGTGAGGCCCCGAACAGCAGTGGCAGCAGGCGAGCATCGACGGAGGAGCACGGTGAGCACAGGCGGTCCGGTCCCCCCCGAGCGTCAGGGTGAGACGACGTCGGTCTTCCGGGCCGATTTCCTCGCCGAGCCCGATGCGGACACCCGCGGGGGCGGCGTCTCGGGCGTCGACTCCCTGCCCGCCGGGTCCGCGCTGCTGGTGGTCAAGCGCGGTCCGAACGCGGGCTCGCGGTTCCTGCTCGACCGCGACACCACGAGCGCGGGCAGGCACCCCGACAGCGACATCTTCCTCGACGACGTGACGGTGTCGCGCCGGCACGCGGAGTTCCGGCGCGACGGCGCGGAGTTCGTCGTCGTCGACGTCGGCAGCCTCAACGGCACCTACGTCAACCGGGAGCCGGTGGACACCGCCGTGCTCGCCAACGGCGACGAGGTGCAGATCGGCAAGTTCCGCCTGGTCTTCCTGACCGGGCCGCGCGACGCCGGCTCCGCCGGTCAGGGGGCCGGACTGGAATACTCGTGAGCGGGGCGAGCGCAGCGACGGGGGTTCGATGACGGTGGCGAGCGCAGCGAGGGGGATTCGATGACGGCCGCAGGGGCGAGCGGCCTGGCGCACGGCGACCGGGCGGGTCACAGCGCGTTCTCCATCGGCTCGGTCCTCGACGCCCTGCGCGAGGACTTCCCCGAGATCACGATCTCCAAGATCCGGTTCCTCGAGTCCGAGGGCCTGATCTCGCCCTCGCGGACGCCGTCGGGGTACCGCCAGTTCTCCCACGCCGACGTCCGGCGCCTCCGCTTCGTGCTCTCCGCGCAGCGCGACCACTACCTGCCGCTCAAGGTCATCCGCGCGAAGCTCGACGAGTTCGACCGCGACCCCACCCCGGACGGCCCCGTCCTCACCGCGTCGGCCGAGCCGGTCGACCCGGCCGAGGCGCTGGGTGACCCGACGACGAGCCCGCGGGGCCCCGTCGCGGGTGGTCCGGGCGGCCCCGGTGGGGGAGACGGACCCCGGCGCGACCCGTTCGACGCGCGCCCGACCCGCCCTCGCGGCCTCAGCGCCGTGGGCCTCTCGACGGGTCCGGTCGACGACGACCCGGAGCGCGCGGTCCCGGCCGACGCCGGAGCGGGTCCCGACGACGTCGAGGGCGTCGACCGGGAGACGGTGCTCGCCGAGGACGGCGTCGACGAGGCCCTGCTGACCTCGCTCGAGCACCACGGGATCCTCCGCCCCGACGTCACCGGGCGCTACGAGCCGGAGGCCCCCGTGATCGCCCGCACCGCGGCCAGCCTGGCCGCGCTCGGCGTCGAGCCGCGGCTGCTGCGCGGGCTGCGGGCCGGGGCCGAGCGTGAGGTCGGGCTGCTCACCCAGCTGGTCACCCCGGTGGCCCGCAGCCGCGCCCCGGAGGCCGCCCGGCGTGCCCGGGAGCTCTCCGGGGAGCTCGCGGGCCTCTCCGGCCGGCTGCACGCGCTGCTCGTCGGCGCCGGCCTGCGGCACGGCCTGCGCCGCTGACCGCTGCCTCGATGGTCGAGGTCCGCTTCGCTGCGTCTGCGCCGGCCCGCGTCACCACCCCGGAACCCCTCCGACCGTGTAGCGTTCCCGGCGTCGACGAAGTCGCCCCCAGCCACCTCACGGGGCCCCGGGCGCGGCTGTCGTCCGACCGGGATCCGACGGCGCGATCACGCGCCACGTGGGAACAGGGAGGCGACGCATGAGCGAGATGCGTGTCGTGGGGGTACGGGTCGAACTGCCCGCGAACCAGCCGATCCTCCTGCTGCGGGAGTCCGACGGCGACCGGTACCTGCCCATCTGGATCGGGTCGGTCGAGGCGACCGCGATCGCGCTCGAGCAGCAGGGTGTCAAGCCGGCCCGGCCGCTCACCCACGACCTCCTCAAGGACGTCCTCGGTGCCCTGGACCGGCGCCTCGAGCAGGTCCGGATCACCGACCTGCAGGAGGGCACGTTCTACGCGGAGCTCGTCTTCGACGGCGACATCCGGGTGTCCGCCCGGCCCAGCGACTCGGTGGCCCTGGCCCTGCGCGTCGGGGTGCCCATCCACGCCGAGGAGGGTGTGCTCTCCGAGGCCGGGCTCGTCATCCCCGACGAGCAGGAGGACGAGGTCGAGAAGTTCCGCGAGTTCCTCGACACCGTCTCCCCGGAGGACTTCGCGGGGACGTGAACTCAGGTCCCGTATGGTCCAACCCTGAAGTTCAGGTACAGAGTTGGCCGCGCGTCGCGTTGACCCCCGTGGACACCCCTCGTACGGTCGTCTGACCAGGGCCCGAGACGGACTCTGACGGTGCGAGGAGGCAGGCGTGGCGGGAGCCGGTGAGCGGCCCGGAGCCGGGAGGACGGCCGGCGCCGAGGTCCCGTCGGGCCAGGGCTCGTCGCCCGGGGATCCCTCGGCGCAGGACGCGGTGCTGCAGCCGCTCGGCCCCGCAGGGGAGCAGGGGTCGCTGTTCCCGGACGACCTGTTCGGCGAGAGCCTGCACGACGAGGTCCTCGGGTACCGCGGGCCGGCCGCCTGCCAGATCGTCGGGATCACCTACCGGCAGCTGGACTACTGGGCGCGCACCAAGCTCGTCGTGCCGAGCATCCGCACCGCGACCGGGTCGGGCTCGCAGCGGCTGTACTCCTTCAAGGACCTCGCGGTGCTCAAGGTGGTCAAGAACCTCCTCGACACCGGCGTCTCGCTGAACAACATCCGCAGCGCGGTGGAGCAGCTGCGCCGCCACGGCGTGCGGGACCTCGCCCGGATCACGCTGTTCTCCGACGGGGTCACGGTGTACGAGTGCACCTCGCCGGAGGAGGTCGTCGACCTGCTCCAGGGCGGTCAGGGCGTCTTCGGGATCGCGGTCGGCGGGGCGATGCGCGAGCTGTCGGGCTCCATCGCGCACTTCCCGGCGGAGCGGGCCGGGGCCGGTGCCGCGGTCGTCGACCAGGCGCCTGAGGACGAGCTCGCCTCCCGCCGCAACCGCGGGGCCCGTTCGGCCGGTTGATGCGCTCGGCGAGGTGACGTCGACCCCGGTGGGGCTGACACCCGGAGATCACCCCGGTAGCGTGCGTGGGGTCGGTCGACGAATCCACGCGGGAGAGACCTGCAGTCAGAAGCCTCTGGACGCAGGCGCCGAAGGAGCAACTCCTCCCCGGAATCTCTCAGGCATCCGGTACCGCGTGGTCGAGACGATCTCTGGAAAGCGGCGTGAGCCCCGCACGGGGTGAGCGCCCGCCGATGGTGCAAGCCGGCCCGAGCCGTTCGGGAGAGGTCCGGTGAAGCTCTCAGGCGCCCGTGCACGAGGCGGGCAGTGGCAGAGGGGGAGGGACCCGGCGCGTCCGTCGAGGCACGCGTCGGGGTGACCCTGACCGAGTTCGGTCGCGGCCGGCACCCCCGGCGCACCGGCAGCCACCGGGAGGCCCCGCGTGAGCTCTCTGGACCGCCATTCGCTCGCCGTGCTGGAGCACGGCACGCCCTTCACCGAGCGCCACATCGGGCCGGACGCCGCCGAGCTCGGCCGCATGCTGGAGACGATCGGCGTCGGATCCCTGCACGAGCTCGCCGACCGGGCGATGCCCACGTCGATCCGGTCCGACCCGGCCGACTGGGCCCTCGACCGGGCCCCCGGCAGCGTCGACGCCGCGCCGCCGCCCGCAGCCACCGAGGCGCAGGTCCTCGACGAGCTGCGTGGCCTCGCCGCGTCGAACACGGTGCTCACCCCGATGCTCGGGCTCGGGTACCACGGCACCGTCACCCCGCCGGTGATCCGGCGCAACGTGCTCGAGGACCCGGCCTGGTACACCGCCTACACGCCCTACCAGCCCGAGATCTCCCAGGGCCGGCTCGAGGCGCTGCTGAACTTCCAGACCGTCGTGTGCGACCTGACCGGCCTCGACGTCGCCGGCGCCTCCATGCTCGACGAGTCCACCGCGGCCGCCGAGGCGATGCTGCTGCTGCGTCGCGTCGACAAGTCGACGTCCGACACCTTCCTCGTCGACGCCGACACCCTCCCGCAGACGATCGCCGTGCTCCGGACCCGCGCGGAGTCGCTCAACATCACCATCGAGCTGGTCGACCCGACGGCGGAGCTGCCCGCCGAGGGGTTCTTCGGGCTCCTGCTCGCCGCCCCCGGCGCGTCCGGCGCCCTGCGCGACCACAGCGGGATCATCGCCGCGGCCCACGAGCGCGGCGCCCAGGTCGTCGTGGCCTGCGACCTGCTGGCCGCCACGATGGTCACCCCGCCCGGGGAGCAGGGCGCCGACGTCGCCGTCGGGTCCACCCAGCGCTTCGGGGTGCCGCTCGGCTTCGGCGGGCCCCACGCCGGGTTCCTCGCGGTGCGCCAGCAGCTCGCGCGCCAGTTGCCCGGTCGCCTCGTCGGGACCTCGATCGACGCCGACGGGAACCCCGCCCACCGCCTCGCCCTGCAGACCCGCGAGCAGCACATCCGCCGCGACAAGGCCACGAGCAACATCTGTACCGCGCAGGTGCTGCTCGCCGTCATCGCCTCGATGTACGCCGTCTACCACGGCCCCGCGGGGCTGGCCGGCATCGCGCGGCGCACCCACCGCATGGCCGCCGTGCTCGCGGCCGGGCTGGCCAAGGGCGGCGTGGAGGTCGTGCACCGCGAGTTCTTCGACACCGTGCTGGTGCGCGTGCCCGAGGGCGCGGCCGACGCCGTCGCGCGCTGCCGCGACGGCGGCCTGCTCGTCCGCGAGGTCGACGACGACCACGTCGGCGTCTCGTGCTCGGAGGTCACCACCCGCGAGCACCTCGTCGCGGTGTGGCGGGCCTTCGGGGCGAGCGGAGCTACGGGGGTGGGGGTCGGGGTGGACGCCCCGGGGATCCCCGACCTCGACGCCGCCACCGAGGACGCCGTCCCGGGCGCGCTGGTGCGGTCGTCGTCGTACCTCACCAACCCGGTCTTCCACCGCCACCGCAGCGAGACCGGGCTGCTGCGCTACCTGCGCACGCTCTCCGACAAGGACGTCGCGCTCGACCGCAGCATGATCCCGCTGGGCTCCTGCACGATGAAGCTCAACGCCACCGCCGAGATGGAGCCGATCACCTACCCCGGCTTCGCCGAGCTGCACCCGTTCGCGCCGGAGTCCGACGC
>JAVXWR010000008.1:0-4923 GCA_032230725.1 Actinomycetota bacterium | reverse complement strand
GCTGCCGATGGTGGCCGGGCTCGGCCTCGTCGGGCTGCTCATCGATCTCGTGGTCGTCGCGGGGCTGGTGCCGGCGCTGTGGCTGAACCGCCGCGTCCCGATGTGGCGGTGGGCGGTCTGGGGCGCCTTCAGCGGGATGGGGGTGGCCGTGCTGCCGCTGCTGGCGGTGGCGCTGCGGGGGCCTGCCGGCTGAGCGTCGGTGAGCTGAGCGTCGGTGAGCTGAGCGTCGGTGCGCTGAGCGGTGGCTCGCCGTCCGGGGTTCAGGAGCGCGGCGAGCGCACGCCGAGCAGGACGTCCTCCCAGGACGGGACGATCGGGTGGGTGCGTCCGCGCGCGCGTCCGTGGGCCCGCTCCGGGTCGTCCCCCCCGCCGTCGTCGCGCCCGGGACCGGGCTGGTCGCGCTGATCCGTACCGCGCTGGTCGGGGACCTTGCGCGACCCGCGGGCGCCGCGCGCCGGTGCCCCGGCGCCCGCTGCGCCGCCGGACGCGGTCGTCTTCGCGCTCGCCGCCTTCGGGGCTGGGGTCTGCGGGCCGGACGCGCCGGACCCCCCGGGGGCCGAGGGCTCCGGCCCGGACGCCCGCCCGCCGCGGGGGCGCGCCGTCCCACCACCCACGGCCAGGGCGCCCTGCCCGAGGCCCTCGTCCTCCTCGTCCCGGCCGTGCTCGCCCGGCGCCGCCCCGGCGTCGTCCACCTGCTCCTGGCCCCGCCCGGCCCGCGCGGCCGAGCCGTCGGCCCGCCGGGGGCCGGGGGTGGGCTCGAGGCCCAGCAGGTCGCGCGCCGGCTCGTCGCGCGGCACGACGGCGCCGCCCGAGGCGCCCGGGGTGAAGGTCCAGTGCGCGAGGTGGTCGGAGTGGCCCGTGCGCCAGGACAGCGACACGACCCAGGTGCCGTCCTCGCCCTTCCAGGCGTCCCACGACCCGTCGCCGAGGTCCTGGCCCCGCCCCGAGAAGGTCGCGGTGAGGATCTCGAGCAGGCTCCGCGGGTCGGGTGCGCCGCCCTCACCTGCCGGGTGCCCGCGCCCGGCCATCTCGGCCACACGGGAGCGCTCGAGCAGCACCGGGTAGGCGAACCGCTCGACGCGGGCCGCCGGGACCCCGGCGCCGGCGGCCACCTCGGCGACCGACTCCCCGCCGCGGATCCGCGCCTGGATGTCCCGCGGCCGCAGCGGGCTCGTCGTCTCGATCTCCATCTGACCCAGCCGGCGGACATCGCCCCGGGCGGCGGCCCGCAGGCGCTCGTCGGAGGGCACGACGAAGCGCTCGTGCCGGATCGGGTCCTCGAGGACCACCGTCGCGGTGTCCTCGCCCAGGCCCACCACCCGGAGCTCTCGCATGGTCGGCCTCCCCGTAGCCCGCGCTGCTCGGCGGCGCGCCCGAGGTGGTGGCACCGCTTCGCACGACGACGCTAGGCGAGCACCGACCCCGTCCGAGGGAGGCGCGCCGGGTGTCGGGCGACACCACGGGGGAGGTGCCTGACGGCTCGTGAGCGAGCCGCAGCCACCTACAGGGCGCCCACGACGTGCTCGATGCACTCGGTCAGCCTGGTGACGTCGTCGGGGTCGACGGCCGGGAACATCCCGACGCGCAGCTGGTTGCGGCCCAGCTTGCGGTAGGGCTCGGTGTCCACGACGCCGTGCGCACGCAGCACCTTGGCGACGACGGAGGCGTCGACGTCGTCGGAGAAGTCGATCGTCCCCACGACCTGCGAGCGGTGGGCGGGCTCGGCCACGAACGGGGTCGCGTACGGCGTCTTCTCCGCCCACGCGTAGAGCCGGTCGGACGAGTCCTTCGTCCGCGCGGTCGTCCAGGCCAGCCCGCCCTGGGCGTTCATCCACTCGATCTGGTCGGCCAGCATGATCAGCGTCGCGACGGCGGGGGTGTTGTAGGTCTGGTCCTTGCCCGAGTTGTCGATCGCGGTGGTCAGCGAGAGGAACTCGGGGATCCAGCGGTCGGTGCCGGCGATCTCGTCGACGCGCGCGAGCGCCGCGGGCGACATGAGCGCGATCCACAGCCCGCCGTCGGAGGCGAAGCACTTCTGCGGCGCGAAGTAGTAGACGTCGCTCTGCGAGACGTCGACGGGCAGGCCCCCGGCGCCCGACGTCGCGTCGATCGCGACGAGCTTGCCGTCGCTGCCCTCGGGCCGGGCGACCGGCACGGCGACCCCGGTCGAGGTCTCGTTGTGGGCCCAGCCGATGAGGTCCACCGACTCGTCGGACCGCGGCTCGGGGGCCGTGCCCGGATCGGAGGACACGACGATCGGGTCGGCCAGGAACGGGGCGCCCTTCGCCACCGAGGCGAACTTCGAGGAGACCACGCCGTAGGTCAGGTGCAGCGAGCGCTCGCGGATCAGCCCGACCGCGGCCGCGTCCCAGAAGGCGGTGCTCCCGCCGTTGCCGAGGACGACCTGGTAGCCCTCGGGGAGCGAGAACAGCTCCGACAGGCCCGCCCGGACGCGTGCGACCAGGGACTTCACCGGCTTCTGGCGGTGCGAGGTCCCCATGACGTCGGCCGCGTCGGCGACCGCGCGGAGCTGCTCGGGCCGGACCTTGGAGGGGCCGCAGCCGAAGCGCCCGTCGGCGGGGAGCAGATCGGCCGGGATCGTCACTGATTCAGCGGTGGTCGTGGTCACGGGACCATCCTCCCAAGGCCCGGGCCCCGCTGCTGTCGCCCACGTCACCCTCGGGCGGCTCCACCGACCCCGTGGGATCGGTCACGGGGTGTCCGAACGCCGGAAACGGTCCCTACGGTGGCCGGACGCGCCGACGGCGGCGCGTGGTCGAGGGGAGCAGCGGGTGGACTCAGCGACGGTGCCGGGGAGCGCCCCCGACGACCTGTCGGGGATGCGCGTGGACTACCGCTCGGGGGAGCTCGACGCCGCCGACCTCGCCGCGACGTGGCACGAGCAGCTCCGGGCGTGGCTGCACGAGGCCCGGGTCGCCGAGCTGGCCGACCCGAACGCGATGGTCCTGGCGACCTCCGACGACGAGCACCGGGTGACGACCCGGACGGTGCTCGCCAAGGACGTCGACGAGCGCGGGGTCACCTTCTTCACCAACTACACCTCGGAGAAGTCCCACCAGCTGCGCCAGACCCGCCAGGCGTCGCTGACCTTCCCCTGGTACTCGCTGCAGCGGCAGGCCACCGTCGTCGGGACCGCGGAGCTGCTGGGCGCCGAGGAGACCGCGGAGTACTGGCGCACCCGGCCCCGCGCCTCGCAGATCGGTGCGTGGGCCTCCCCGCAGTCGGCGACGGTGCGCGACCGTGCCGCCATCGAGGACCTGTACGCCACCACCGAGGCCCGCTTCGCCGACGACGAGGCCATCCCGGCGCCGCCGCACTGGGGCGGCTGGCGGGTCCGGCCCACCCACGTCGAGTTCTGGCAGGGCCGCACCTCGCGGCTGCACGACCGGTTGCGCTTCCGGTTCGACGAGCGCGCCGGCCGGTGGGTGATCGAGCGTCTCGCCCCCTGAGCCACCCGGAGACGCGACGCTCACCGGGTCCGGCGCGGGTCGCGCGCCTACGATTCTTGGGTGAGCGAACGACGTCGCGGCGAGCGGAGCGACGGGGAAGGCCGGGGACGACGAGGCCTGCTCGCCGACACCACCCCGCTGCGCACCCCGCCCTTCCGCCGGCTGTGGACGGCGGGGGTGGTCACGGTCGTGGGGGCACAGCTCACGGTCGTCGCCGTGCCCTTCCAGCTCTACGAGCTCACCGGCTCGTCGGCGTGGGTGGGCCTGACGGGCCTGTTCGGGCTGGTCCCGCTGATCGTCTTCGGCCTCTGGGGCGGGGCGATCGCCGACGTGGTCGACCGGCGCATGCTGCTCGTGGTCTCCGGCGTGGGCATCGCCGTGACCTCGGCACTCCTCGGGATCACGGCGGTGACCCACCTCGGCGGGCCGTGGACGGTCCTCGTGATCTTCGCCGTTCAGACCGCCTGCCTCGCGGTCAACCAGCCGACCCGGTCCGCCGTCCTGCCGCGGATCCTGCCGGTGGACCAGCTGCCCGCGGCGAACACGCTGTGGTTCACCGTCCAGCAGCTCGGTGCGTTCGCGGGCCCGTTGCTCGGCGGGGTCGCGCTGGCGTTCATCGACGTCGGGGTCCTCTACTTCGTCGACACGGTCTGCCTGTTCGCCTCGATCTGGGCGGCCTACCGGCTGCCCCGGCTGCCGGTCGGGGACGACGCCGAGACCGGGTTCCGCGGGGTGGCCCGGGCGATCCGTTCGAGCGCCGGGCTCCGGTCGGTGATCGACGGCTTCCGCTACGCCGCGATGTCGAGGGTGCTGCTCGTCAGCTTCCTCGCCGACCTCGTCGCGATGGGCTTCGGCATGCCACGCGCGGTGTTCCCCCAGGCGGCGGTGGAGGTCTACGGCGGGGGCCCGGCGTACGGCCTGCTCTCGGCGGCGATCGCGGGCGGCGCCGCGCTGGGTGGCCTGCTCTCCGGGAAGCTGCACGGGATCGCGCGCCAGGGCGTGGCGGTGACGATCGCGGTGTGCCTGTGGGGGGTGGGCGTCGCGCTGTCGGGGCTGACGTCGATCCTCTGGCTCGCGGTCCTGCTCCTCGCCGCGGCCGGCGCGGCGGACCTGGTCAGCTCGGTGTTCCGCTCGACGATGCTGCAGACGGTGGCCACCGACGAGATGCGCGGCCGGATGCAGGGCGTGTTCGTGGTGGTCGTCGCGGGCGGGCCCCGCGTGGCCGACCTGTGGCACGGCTGGGCCGCCGACGCCGTGGGGACCGGCACCGCGACGACGGTGGGCGGCATCGCCGTCGTCGTCGGGATGGTCGCCGTGGTGCTCGCGTTCCCGGCCTTCTGGCGCTACCGCGCGCCGGTGGCGGGCGAGGAGGCGGACGCCCCGGTGGGCCAGGCGTAGCGAACACGGGGCCGCCGCACGTGTCCCGCTCGGCGCGAGCGGGACTCAGTCCTCC
>JAVXWR010000884.1:0-3105 GCA_032230725.1 Actinomycetota bacterium | reverse complement strand
GAGACGGTCCGTACTGAATTGGGTGGAACCACGGATGGCGGCCAGCGCCGAGGTACCTACATTTCCCAGCCATGAACCGCTCTGCACATCGAGCACGCGACCGAGCGACTACCCGACCTGAAAGGCGGCCGGTTCGTACCTGCCCGGGCGCAGGCCGGCGTACGACAGCACCGCATCGGGCGCCAGGTCGACAACCAACTCCGTCCACATCGACCTCGACTCCGACGACGTCGCGCAGGCCGAGTCCTTCCGTTCGTTCCGTCGCCCGGCTGTCTCTGGTCGTCTCCGGACAGCGCCGCCGTGCTCGTCGGCAGCGCACCAGGATCACCGAGCCCGTCGAGAGCGCATCGCTCCCAAGGTAGAACCCGATCGCTTCGAGCACCGCTCAAGGAGATGACGTTATGACCGCACCACACGTCTGCCCCGCCTTCGTGGTCTCCGCGGAGAACTACGACCGGCTGATGGGCCGCTACCTGCCCTCGCTCGCGCCCGCGTTCGCCGATGCCGCCGGCATCGGCGCCAGCGCCGAGCCCCGCCCGCGACTGTTGGACGTCGGCTGCGGACCCGGGGGGCTGACGCGGGAGCTCGTCGCCCGCGCCGGCACGGCGAATGTCGCCGCGATCGACCCGTCGTCGCCGTTCGTCGAGGCGTGCCGGGAGCGCAACCCGGGGGTGGACGCTCGCACCGGCGTAGCCGAGGACCTGCCCTACGCCGCCGGCGAATTCGATGCCGCGTTGGCCAGCCTCGTCGTCGGGTTCATGAGCGACCCAGCGCGCGGGCTGGCCGAGATGGCCCGCGTGACCAAGCCGGGTGGCACGGTCGCGGCCTGCTTCTGGGACCCGAAGCGGATGCCCGCCCTCGGGATCTTCTGGACGGCGGCCGCCGCGGTGGACAGCGCGGTCACCGGCGAGGCGCACCGTCCGGGCGGGGGTCGCGGCGAACTCGCCGCCCTGCTGCGCGCGGTCGGACTCGAAGACGTTCGCGAGGACGAGATCACGGTCGAGGCCGAGTATGCCGACTTCGACGACTGGTGGTCGGCCTACACCCTTGGCGTCGGTCCGATCGGCATGTACTACGACTCACTCGACGACACCACACGCTGCGAGGTGCGCGCCGAATGCGTCCGCCTGCTCGACCATCCCAACGGCCCGTTCACGCTGCGCGCCACCTGCTGGTTCGCCGCCGGCGCCGTCCCGGCCTGACCCGATCACGAGGCCGTCAGCGGAAGTCAGATCGGCGCCACCAGTGCGAGAAGGATCGAGCATGAACGTCGTCATCGTGGGCGGCAGCGCCGCCGGGCTGCTCGCGGCCCTGCTCCTCGCGCGGGCGGACCACGAAGTCACCATCTTCGACGCCGACGACCTCGAGCCGGCCGCCGACGTCGAGGCCGCGGCCGCCGCCGCTTTCCGGCCAGCAGCACCGCAGATAGTCCAGCCGCACGCGTTGCTGCCGCGCTTTCGCGAGCTGCTCCGACACCACCTACCCGACGTGCACGCCGCGCTGCTCACGGCCGGGGTGATGGAGGCGCCGCTCACCGCGTCCATGCCCCACACCCTGACCGACCGCGCACCCCGCGACGGCGACGAGCGACTCACCATGATGCTCACCCGCCGCTCAACCGTCGACTGGGTCCTGCGACGCGTCGCCGCCATCGAATCCCGCGTCACCCTCCGCCACGCGACCCGCGTGATCGGGCTGCTCGCCCGCCCCGGCACGCCGCCACACGTCCACGGCGTCGAAACAGACACCGGCCCGGTACCGGCCGACCTCGTCGTCGACGCCAGCGGCCGACGCACACACCTGGACACCTGGCTCAAGGGCATCGACTCCGTCCCGACTGTCTTGCAGCGGGCCGAATGCGGCCTGGCGTACTACGGGCGGCACTACCGGATCCGAACCAGCGCCGCGCTGCCCGGCCCGCACCAGACCCGCATCCTGCTCGCGCTCGACGAGTTCACCACCGGGCTGTGGTGCGGTGACAACAAAACCCTCGTCTTCGCGGTCGCTCCGCTCCTCCAGGACAAGCGATTCCGCCCAGTGACCCAACCTCACGTGTTCGACGCGGTGCTACGTACCGTCCCACCGTTCGTGCCCTGGCTGGACATCGCGGAGCCCACCACGGGAGTGCACGCGATGGGTGGGTTGCACAACACGCTGCGGCAACTCGTTCGCGACGAACGGCCGGTCGCGACCGGACTCGCCGCCCTCGGCGACACCGCATGCACCACCAACCCGACATTCGGACGCGGCCTGACCCTCGCGCTGCTGCACGCCCTCGATCTTCTCGAGTGCACGGTGCAACACGCCGACGACCCCGCCGCGTTCGCGTTGGCGATGCACAAGCGCGGCGCGACCAGCGTCGCGCCGTTCTACGCCGACCAGGCCGCCAACGACGCCGCCCGGCTGGCCCAGCTGCGACACCGCATCGCCGGTGACGCACCGCCCGCCCGAATCCCCGTGCCCCAGGCGGTCGACTTCGCCGAGCTGCGCATGGCCGCAATGCACGA
The DNA here is from genome assembly GCA_032230725.1 of Actinomycetota bacterium. Taxonomy (GTDB): domain Bacteria; phylum Actinomycetota; class Actinomycetes; order Mycobacteriales; family Pseudonocardiaceae; genus Actinomycetospora. Next base: position 598 of record JAVXWR010000884.1, on the reverse strand, counting down.
CCCAGACCTGCTCCGCGCCTTCTGGACGGTGATGGGCATGCTGCGCCCCCCGCGCGACGTCTACCACGACCCGGCCGTGGTCAAGCGCACCCGCGAGGTGCTCGCCGGCCTAGACGGCGCGGCTCCGATGCCGCAACCGAACCGTCACGACCTTGAGGCTGCGCTGCTCGGTTGATTCGGCACGGCGCGCTGGAACACGATCGACACACCGCCCGGTCCAGCTCGCCGTAGGCGGGAAGGCCGCGCTGCCAGCGAACGCGACCCTTCACCGCGGTCTACGCCACCGCGGGTCGAGCCCGCGGTCATGAATGTTCAGCCTGTCGACGGCTCGTGAACTTCGGCAGACCCTGCCGCCCGACCCTCGACCACTGGGAACTCAGCCAGGTCGACTCGCGCATCGATGAGGGGAACGCCGTCCGCCCGGGGCGCCGTCCTGCGGTGGGCGACGCGGTCGAGCGGGGGGTACTTCGCGGGAGCAATGCTTGAAACCTGTGGATGACCGGGGGTGGGTCGTACCCTTCCGGTGATCTTGAGGCTCTCAAGCAAGACCGGCGCGGCAACGCCGGTCGGAAGGGCACGACCCGTGCTCACGGTAGTT
>JAVXWR010000882.1:0-3131 GCA_032230725.1 Actinomycetota bacterium | reverse complement strand
CGCCCGAGTGGGTCGAGCTGAAGCGGGGCCTGGAGCGCGAGCGCGTCGACGACGACGGGTTCACGATCGGCACCGCCACCGACGAGACCTCGATGCGCGCGATGTGGAGCCACTACCTCGACCTCATGGCCCCGGGAGACCCCGCATGACCGCCGCCGCCCAGCAGATCGTCGACGGCACGCCCGCACCTGTCGAGCACGGGGAGGGCGCCGAGCCCGAGCGCCCCGCCACGACGGCGGAGGCCGAGCAGTTCCTCTACCGCGAGGCGCGGCTGGCCGACGCCTTCGCGCTCGAGGAGTGGGAGGCGCTGTGGACCGACGACGCCATCTACTACGTGCCGGTCGACGACACCAAGGATCCGCGCACGCACATGTCGGTCATCTTCGACAACCGCGGCCGGATCAGCACCCGGATCAAGCAGCTCCAGACCGGGCGGCGCCACTCCCAGCGGCCGCCCTCGCGGCTCTGCCGCTCGGTGACGAACGTCGAGGTCCTCGGACAGGAGGGCGCCGACACCGTGGTGACCTCCGTCGTGCAGATCCTCGAGTCCCGTGACCGCGGCCCGACCTGGTGGGTGGGCCGGGTGACGCACCGGCTCCGGCGGGTGGACGACGAGCTGCGGATGGCGGCGAAGAAGATCGTGCTCGTCGACTCCGACCGCGCGCTGCGGTCCCTGTCCTTCCTCGTGTGATGGCCGGCGACACGGACGGCACGTCGCCGCCGTCGACGGAGGCGCTCGGCGTGGTCGCGAGCGAGTTCGCCACCGTCTCGGTCTCCGTGGACACCCACGGCAACAGCACGCGGCTGCGGCTCGAGGACCTGCGCAGCGGCGCGGTGCGGTACGTGGACGCCCTCGAGCTGGAGTCGATCGTCTGGGCTCCCGATTCCTGGATGCGCGCGCTGCTCGACCCGTCGCAGCACAGGTGGCGCGACGCCGATCCCGGACCGAGCCGGGAGTCCCTCCGCGGGGACGGCGCGGCTACGCGCCCCCCGTAAGATCGACCCGTGCCCCGGGAACGCGGTGCCCGGCCGCCGGGCGACGGCGAGTCGTCGAAGTCGGCCCGCACGCGCGAGCGCATCCTGTCCGCGGCCGCGCAGGTGCTGAGCCGGAAGGGCTACGCCGGCACACGGCTGAGCGACATCGCCGAGGTGGCGGCCGTGCAGGCGCCCGCCATCTACTACTACTGGTCGTCGCGCGAGCAGCTCCTTGAAGAGGTCGTCACCGTCGGGCAGCAGGCCACGCTCTCGCACGTCGTCGAGAGCCTGGAGGCCCTACCCCCCGGCACGTCGGCGCTGGACCGGATCGACCGGGCGATCGCGGCCCACCTCGAGGTCGCGCTGCGGCGCTCGGATTTCTCCCTGGCCGCGATCCGCAACGCCGGCCAGCTGCCCGCCGACATCCGGGAAAGCCAGCTCGTCGGGCAGCGGGCGTACGCCGACGTGTGGCGAGGACTCGTCGAGGACGCCGCTGCGGCCGGCGAACTCGTCGACGGCCTCGACGTGCGGGCCGCCCGCATGCTCGTGCTCGGCGCCCTCAACTGGGCGCCCGAGTGGTTCGACCCGGAGCGCAACTCGCTCGACGACGTGGTCGCGGCCTCGCAGCACGTCGTGCGCACCGGCCTGCGCCCCCACGGGTGACTGAGCACCCCGGCGACGTCACACCACCCGTTCCCTAATGTGGATTAAACTCGCGGGCGACCGTCCGACCGCACGTGGAGGTGCCGATGTCTCCCGCACACAACGAGGCGTACATCGTGGACGCGGTGAGATCGCCGGTGGGCCGCCGCAAGGGCGGGCTGGCCGCGATCCACCCCGCCGACCTGGGAGCCCACCCGATCCGCCGGCTGGTCGAGCGCACCGGCATCGACCCCGCCGCGATCGAGGACGTGGTCTACGGCTGCCTCGACACCATCGGCGCGCAGGCCGGGGACATCGCCCGCACGGCCGCCCTCGCCGCGGGGCTGCCCGAGAGCGTGCCCGGGGTGACCGTCGACCGGCAGTGCGGCTCGTCCCAGCAGGCCGTCACCTTCGCCGCCCAGGCCGTCATGGCCGGCACCGCCGACCTCGTGCTGGCCGGCGGCGTCCAGGTGATGAGCCAGTACCCCATCCTGAGCTCCTTCGCCGCCGGCGAGCCATACGGCGCGACCGACCCGTGGACCGGCAGCGAGGGCTGGGAGGCCCGCTACGGCACCCAGGAGATCTCCCAGTTCCGGGGCGCGGAGATGATCGCCGAGAAGTGGGGCTTCTCGCGCGAGGACATGGAGCGCTTCGCCTACGAGAGCCACCAGCGAGCGCTGCGCGCCATCGCGGAAGGCCGCTTCGACCGCGAGATCGCCCCGATCGCGGGTGTCGAGGTCGACGAGGGCCCGCGGGCCGACACGACCCCCGAGAAGATGGCCGGACTGAAGCCCCTCGCGCCGGACGGGCGCCTGACCGCGGGCGTGGCCAGCCAGATCTCGGACGGTGCGGCGGCCCTGCTGATCGCCTCCGAGCAGGCGGTGCGCGACCACGGCCTCACGCCGCGCGCCCGCGTGCATCACGTCTCGGCGCGCGGCGGCGACCCGGTGATGATGCTGACCGCCCCCATCCCGGCGACGGAGTACGCGCTGGCGAAGACGGGCCTGTCGATGGACGACTTCGACACCGTCGAGATCAACGAGGCCTTCGCGAGCGTCGTCCAGGCCTGGATGGCCGAGACCGGCGCGGACCACGCGAAGGTCAATCCGAACGGCGGCGCGATCGCCCTGGGCCACCCGCTCGGGGCCACGGGTGCCCGCCTGATGACGACCATGCTCCACGAGCTCGAGCGCACCGGTGGCCGCTACGGCCTGCAGACCATGTGCGAGGGCGGCGGTCAGGCCAACGTGACCATCCTCGAGCGCCTCGGCTGATTGCCGGGTCAGCGCGACGAAGGGCTCCCCGGCGACGCCGGGGAGCCCGTCGTGCGTGCGGGGAGCGGATGCTCAGGCGTGGGCGGCCAGGTAGCGGTCCTTGAGCTCGCGCTTGACCAGCTTGCCGGTCTCGGTCCGCGGGAGGGTGTCGACGAACTCGACCCCCCGGGGCGCCTTGTAGTGGGCGATCTTCGAGCGCACGAACTCGATGATCTCCCGCTCGAGATCCGGGCCCGGGGT
>JAVXWR010000879.1:0-2905 GCA_032230725.1 Actinomycetota bacterium | reverse complement strand
GAACCGGTCGACGCCGACCACCGGCCGGTCCCGCCCGGCGAGCTCTCGCACACGGTCCTGGTGAGCAACCTCGCCAACCGCGTCCAGCCGGTCCTGCGCTACGACCTCGGCGACAGCGTCCTGCTCCGCCCCGACCTCTGCCCGTGCGGCAGCCCGTTCCCCGCCATCCGGGTGCAGGGCCGCACCGCCGACGTGCTCACCTTCCCCACCAGCCACGGCGAGCACGTCAGCATCTCACCCATGCGGTTCGGCGTCCTGCTGGACGGTGTTCCCGGCATCGAGCAGTTCCAGCTCGTCCAGACCACGCCCACCACGCTGCGCGTGCGCCTGCAGCCCGGGAACGGCGCCGACATCGACCGCGTGTGGCAGACAGTGCGCGCCGAGATCACCCAGCTGCTCACCGAGCACAAGGTCGACGACATCTCGCTCGAACGCGCCGACGAGCCACCGCAGCACGCACCCAGCGGCAAGTACCGCAGGATCATCCCAGTGTCCACCCCGTGACGACACGGCTCGTCGGCCCGCGATGACCACGCCGTCCCACAGGTTCCGGACGCGAGATCGCCGGGCGGCCGCTCCGGGGGCCTCCCGCGGCGATCCTCACTCGGCGTCGAGGAACGCCAGGGCAGTCGCGGCGAACAGCGGTGAGTCCACGATGTCGTAGTGGGTGAGCCCGGGCAGGATCGAGAGCGCGTGACCACCCTTCGGGCGGCCTTCACCCGTCCAGCCACCGTCACGGAGACCGCCGTCGAGCAGGCCGAACACCTCGACGTAGTGGCTCGGTGGCGCCATGTCGGCGTCGCCGGCCATGATCAGGGTCGGGACCTGGAGGCCGCGGACGTCGTCGTCGAAGTCGAACCCGTGCGACATCGACTCGCCGATCTTGTCCAGCAGCCGCGGGAAGTCCTCCGGGCGCGGCGCCACCCGCTGGTAGAGCTCGTACATCGGTGTCTCCTTCATGAACTCGGCCGCTGCCGCGCTCACCTGACCCTGCTGCTCGCGCATCTCCGGGTAGATGGCGTCCGACCGGGTGTTGGCCGACACCGCGACCAGCCTGCGGAGCGCCGCCGGGTGCCGCACCGCGGTCTGCAGCGCGACACCGCCGCCGAGCGAGTAGCCCACGACGTCGGGCCGGTCCAGCCCGAGGTGCTCGATCAGCGCGGCGATGTCGTCGGCCATCAGCCGCACGTCGAGCGGGCGGTCGATGTCGGCCGTGCGTCCGTGCCCCTGCAGGTCGGGAAGGATCACCCGGTGGTCCTGGGCGAACTGGGTCAGTATCGGCCCGAACATCTCACCCGATCCCAGCCCCCCGTGCAGCAGGATCATCGGCCGCCCGCTCCCGTGCGACTCGAAGTACATGTTCAGGCCGTTGACCTCGGCGTACTGGCCGGTCCCCAACGCGCCGCTGGTCCAGGTTGGTGCAGTCATGTGCTCATCCTCAGTGCTCGCCGGAACTGTCGGTAGGGAGACCAGGAGTCGGCGCGGAACTCATCGGCCGCGGCGGGATTCAGCTGCCGTCGATACGCGGTGCCGCAGCAGGAGCGGCGGTCACGCTCGGCGCGCGGACCTCGTGCTGGTCGACGGCGACCCCACGCACGACATCACCACGACCGGCTCGATCGTGGACGTCTGGCGGCGCGGAGTCCGCCAGGCCCGCTGACGTGGCGCCGGGGAGATCACGTTGATCGTGCGCACCGGGACGACGAACCGCAGCCCGTCGACCGACGCCAGCAGCCCCTCGCCCCAGAACATTGCAGAGCGGCCAGCCCTTCCGTCGGATGTACTGCGGTGACCAGTTCGCCGTCGTGCATCTCAAGCCTCAGCCCGACACACACGGGCACAGGTCGGCGGCCGCGGGTGTGCGGATCACTTGGCACGCAAGCGGGAGCAGATCGCCGACCCGCAGCTCATCGACTTCTATCTCACCCTGGGCCAGGCTCTCGACCGGACTGACCACGACCCACGGCTGGTCGAGCTGGCCGACAAGCTGGCCGCCTACATCACGCAGATGGCGGACGAACAGGGCGAGGACTACGTCGACGATGCCGACATCGAGCCACCGTTCGTCAAGCTGATGGACACACTGGCGTTCGACACCGCGCCGCCGGCCCGTCGACTGATCGAGCTGCTGAAGAAGCGAGGCTGGACCGGCTGGACCAAGCTCGGGCGCGTGGACCCAACACGGGGTGCAGCCGGGACACAGCCCGGTGACGCCTTCACCTAGGAGCGCGCTCCTAGCAAGCGGGCTGCGGCCGTGCCGGTCAGCGCGCGCTGAGTGGGACCGGGGCAGGCCGCTCCACCGAGCTGGTGACGTCGTGGGCGCGGCCCGTCGCGGCCGCGGCAAGCAGCGCCTCCATCACCTCCAGGACGTGGAAGCCGAGCCGCCCGCTGGCCCGGGACTCGGCGAGGCCGGGTCCGTCGCCGTTCCACCGCATCTCGGCCAGGCCGTAGCCGCGGGCGGCGTGCTCGTACCCGCCGAGGACGGGAAGCGGCTCCCACGCGTTGCCGCCGAGCCTGCGCACGCTCACGGCGCCGGCGAAGCGGTTCGGATCGGGCACCTCCAGCGAGCCCAGCTCTCCGTGCACCTCGATGGGGGAGGCGTGGGTGGCGACGCTGTCGAAGCTGGTGACGAGGGTGGAGAGCACCCCGGAGGTGTGCACGAGGACTCCGGTGACGTGGGACGGAGTGGTGACGGGGATCGTCTCGCCCGCCCGGGGGCCGGACCCGATGGTCCGGGTGGCCCGAGTGGCGCTCGCGGCACCCAGCACGCGGGCGACCGGGCCGAGCAGGGTCACCAGAGCGCTCACGTAGTACGGGCCCAAGTCGAGCAGCGGGCCGCCGCCCGGCACGTAGTAGAAGTCGGGGTTCGGATGCCAGCGCTCGTGGCCCGGGGTCACCATGGTCG
>JAVXWR010000875.1:0-3072 GCA_032230725.1 Actinomycetota bacterium | reverse complement strand
GGCGCGACCATCCGGCTGCACAACGGCGCGGTGCACATGGGCGAGCGCGAGGTGCTGCGCGGCTTCGCCCAGGACCGCGACACCGTCGCCGACCTGCTCGACGAGGCCCGCGGTGGGATGGCGGCCCAGCTCGAGGCGTTCTCGGCGAACACCAGCGAGTTCCTCGGCCGTGAGCGGGCGCTGCTCGTCGACGGGCTCGGTGTGCCCGCGATCGCCACGACGATGCGCGAGCGCCACGTCGTCGTCGTGTCCGGCAGCTCCGGGACCCTCGCCGAGCTCCGATCCATCGCGGGCTACCTCCGCGAGTACCGGCCGGTGCTCGTCGGGGTCGGCGAGGGCGCGCTCGCGCTCCGCGACGCCGGGTACCGGCCGGCCGTCGTGCTCGGCACCGTCGCCGAACTGGACCCCGCGCTGGCGCGCCGCGCCGCCGACGTCGTCGTCCCTGCCGACAGCGACGGCTACATCACGGGCCTCGCACGGCTGCAGGACCTCGGCGTCGACCCGGTCGCATTCGCGTCCTCGGCCAACCCCGAGGACATGGCGCTGCTGCTCGCCCACGCCCACGGCGCCGCCCTCGTCGTCGCCGTCGGGTTCGACGCCAGCCTCGGCGGGTTCCTCGACCGCGGGCGCTCCGGCTCGATCCCCTCGACGTTCCTCACCCGGCTGCGGCTCGGGCCGACGCTGGTCGACGCGCCCGCCGTCCGCGCCCTGCACCGCACACGGGTCTCGGCGACGATGCGCGCGCTGCTGCTCGCGTCCGTGCTCGTGGCCGCCGTCATCGCGGCGCTGGCCCTCGGGGCGGGTCCCTCGCTGGTGCTGCTCCTCGACACCGTCGGTCCCGCCGTCGGGGCCTGGCTCGCCGACGTCTACCGGAGCGTCGTCGGATGATCTCGTTCCGCTACCTCGTGGTGTCGACCTGCGCGGTCCTGCTGGCCCTCGCGCTCGGCGTGGTGCTCGGCGCCTCCTCGTACTCGCAGGCGATGCTCGGCGCGATCGGCACCGACCGGGCCGGCCTCGCCGGGCAGGTCGGCACCCTCACCGCCGACCGCGACGCCGCCCGCATCAGGCAGACGCAGTCCGACCGGGTGCTGGGCGCCGCGGCGCCGGCGTTGGTCTCCGGGCGTCTCGCGACGCGCGGCGTCGTCCTGCTCGCGGCCCCCGACGCCGCACCCGCCGACCTCGACGCCGTGTCCGGGCTCGTCGCCCAGGCGGGCGGGCACGTCACCGGCGCGCTCGGCCTCACCGACGCCGCGCTCGCCCCCGACCGCGCCGACGCGCTGCGCGTCCTCGTCACCCGCGTGCTGCCCGCCGGCGTCCAGCTCCCCGCCACCACCGACGCCGGAACCCTCACGGGGGCGCTGCTCGGGGCACTGGTCACGACCGGGCGCGGCCCCTCGAGCAGCCCCGCCGAGGTCGGCACCGCGTTCACCGCCCTCGCCGACGGCGGCTTCCTCGCCCCGGGGGCGGCCCCCGCCCCCGCGCAGGTGGCCCTCGTCGTCACCGGCGACGGCCCCGCCGCCACCCCGGACGCCGCCGGGAGCGCGACCACCCTCGCCCGACTCGCGGGCGCCGTGCACGCGGGCGGGGCGGGCACCGTCGTCGCCTCCCGCGCGGTCTCCGGCGAGGTGGCCGCGGTCCGCGCCGACCGCGGCCTGGCCGGGGTCTCGACCGTCGACGGCGTCGGGACGGCGGCCGGCCGGATCGCGACGGTGCTGGCCGCGGGGGAGCAGGCCCAGGGCCGCTCCGGCAGCTACGGCACCGCGCCGGGGGCGGCCGCCCTACCGGGTGTGCCGACGGGCCCGGCGCCGTCCTGACGTCAGGAAAGTCCGCCTATCGGCGTGCTCCCCTTCCTTGAGTGCCCGGAAACCGTCGTTGATCACGGGCCCTGACGACGGAGCCCGCGTGCCCGTCCCGCTCCCGCGGGGGAGTCCGGCCTGCTCACGCCGCGGGCGGTGTTACCGTGAGGTCCCGTGGACCGGTGCCCGAACGCCCGTTACTCCCGGACCGACCCCCTCCGCACGGCGCCCGGCGTCGCGGGAGGGATGTGACGATGCAGCACTCGCGCACCACGAAGCACGTCTTCGTGACCGGCGGTGTCGCCTCCTCGCTGGGCAAGGGGCTGACCGCCTCGAGCCTCGGCCAGCTGCTCACCAGCCGTGGCCTGCGGGTGACGATGCAGAAGCTCGACCCGTACCTCAACGTCGACCCCGGGACGATGAACCCGTTCCAGCACGGCGAGGTCTTCGTGACCGAGGACGGCGCCGAGACCGACCTCGACATCGGCCACTACGAGCGCTTCCTCGACCGCGACCTCAACGCGCGGGCCAACGTCACGACCGGCCAGGTGTACTCCGAGGTGATCGCCAAGGAGCGCCGCGGCGAGTACCTCGGTGACACCGTGCAGGTCATCCCGCACATCACCGACGAGATCAAGTCGCGGGTGCTGGCGATGCGCGAGGGGGCCGAGGGCTCCGCACCCGACGTCGTGATCACCGAGGTCGGCGGCACCGTGGGCGACATCGAGTCGCTGCCCTTCCTCGAGGCCGCGCGGCAGCTGCGCCACGAGATCGGCCGCGACAACTGCTTCTTCCTGCACGTGTCGCTGGTGCCGTTCCTGGCACCGTCGGGCGAGCTGAAGACCAAGCCGACCCAGCACTCCGTCGCGGCCCTGCGCAACATCGGCATCCAGCCCGACGGGCTCGTGCTGCGCGCCGACCGGCACATCCCGGAGGAGATGACCCGCAAGATCTCGCTGATGTGCGACGTCGAGGACGACGGCGTCGTCGCGTGCCCCGACGCCCCGTCGATCTACGACATCCCCAAGGTGCTGCACACCGAGGGCCTCGACGCCTACGTGGTGCGCCGCCTCGGGCTGCCGTTCCGCGACGTCGACTGGACGGTGTGGGGCGACCTGCTCGAGCGGGTGCACCAGCCCTCCGAGACCGTGACCATCGGCGTCGTCGGGAAGTACGTCGACCTGCCCGACGCCTACCTCTCGGTGAGCGAGGCGGTGCGGGCCGGCGGGTTCGCGCACCGCGCGAAGGCCGAGATCCGGTGGGTGCCCTCCGACGA
>JAVXWR010000826.1:0-4525 GCA_032230725.1 Actinomycetota bacterium | reverse complement strand
AACTACGAGACCCCGCAGTGGGCGCAGAACGGCTGGCTCACCGACCTGCAGCCGATGGTCGACGGGACGCCGGGCTACGACGGCGCGGACTTCATCCCCTCGGTCCGCGACTCGCTCTCCTACCAGGGCCACATGTACTCGGTGCCGTTCTACGGCGAGTCGTCGTTCCTGATGTACCGCAAGGACCTGTTCGCGCAGGCCGGCCTGACGATGCCCGCGCGGCCGACCTGGCCGCAGGTCGCTGCGATGGCGGCGAAGCTGACCGACCGCTCGAAGGGCATGGCGGGGATCTGCCTGCGCGGCAAGCCCGGCTGGGGGGAGATGATGGCGCCGTTCAACACGGTGCTGAACACCTTCGGCGGCCGCTGGTACGACCCGCAGTGGCATGCGCAGCTCACCAGCCCGCAGGTCGAGCAGGCGGCGCAGTTCTACGTCGACCTCGTGCGCAACTACGGCGAGCCCGGCGCCGCGCAGGCCGGCTTCTCGGAGTGCGGCACGCAGTTCGGCCAGGGCAACGCGGCGATGTGGTACGACGCCACGTCCGCGGCCGGCACCGTCGAGAACCCCGACGAGTCGACGGTCGTCGGGAAGGTGGGCTACGTCGCGGCACCCGTCGTCGAGACCCCCAGCTCCGGCTGGCTCTACTCGTGGTCGCTGGCCATCCCGAAGACCTCGCCGCGCACCGACGCCGCCTGGAAGTTCATGAGCTGGATGACCTCGAAGCAGTACATGGCGCGGGTCGGCACCCAGCTCGGCTGGACGTCGCTGCCCCCGGGGTCGCGGCTGTCGACCTACCAGATCCCGCAGTACCAGCAGGCCGCCGCGGCGTTCGCCCCGACCGTGCTGGACGCGATCGCCCGCGCGACCCCGCAGCAGCCGACCGTCCAGCCGGTGCCCTACCAGGGGGTGCAGTTCCTGCGGATCCCCGAGTTCCAGGACCTCGGGACGCGGGTCAGCCAGCAGCTGTCCGCCGCGATCGCCGGGCAGAAGACCGTGCAGCAGGCCCTCGAGCAGTCCCAGGAGTACGCGTCGACGGTGGGGGAGAGCTACCAGTGACCGCCACGATCGAGAGGCCGTCCGCGCCGTCGGGACCACCGCCCGCCTCGGCCGGGGGCACGACGACGCGCTCGGCGCGGGCCGAGGGATGGGTGCGGCGGGCGCCGCTGCTGCCGGCGCTGGTGTTCACCATCGTCGTCACCCAGATCCCGTTCCTGCTGACGATCTACTACTCGCTGCAGTCCTGGAACCTCGTCCGGCCCGGGTCGCAGCGCTTCGTGTGGTTCCAGAACTACGTCGGGGTGTTCGCCGACTCGCAGTTCCGCGGCGTGGCGCTCAACACGATCATCATGACGCTCGGGTCGGTGATCATCGCGGTCGTGCTGGGCCTGTTGCTCGCGCTGCTGCTCAATCGGCACTTCATCGGCCGCGGCGTCGTCCGGACCCTGCTGGTGACGCCGTTCCTCATCACCCCGGTCGCTGCGGCGCTGCTGTGGAAGACGACGCTGCTCGACCCGACCTACGGCCTGATCAACTTCGTGCTCTCGCCGTTCGGGGCCTCGGGAACCGACTGGGTGTCGACCTACCCGCTCGCGTCGGTCATGGCCGCGCTGGTCTGGCAGTGGACGCCGTTCATGATGCTCCTGCTCCTCGCGGGGCTGCAGTCCCAGCCCGGCGACCAGATCGAGGCGGCCCGCATGGACGGCGCCGGCGCCTGGGCGATCTTCCGGGAGCTGACGCTGCCGCACCTGCGGCGGTTCCTGGAGCTGGGGATCGTGCTCGGCGCGATCTACCTGGTGAACACCTTCGACGCCGTCTACATGATCACCCAGGGCGGCCCCGGCACGGCGTCGGCGAACCTGCCCTTCTACATCTACCAGCGCGCGTTCCTCGGCTTCGACATCGGGCAGTCGGCGGCGATGGGCGTCGTCGTGGTGATCGCGACGATCATCGTCGCGACCTTCGCGCTGCGGCTGGTGTTCCGTTCCTTCGGTGCCGCCGGGAGTGAGAGCTGATGGCCGCGACGATCGAGGACACCCCGACGACGACCGCGCCGCAGCGGGTCGAGGGGCGGCGCCGGCGGCCGGGCGTGGGCCCGGTGCTGCTGACCACGCTGGCGTGGGTCGTCGCGATCGGCTTCTTCTTCCCGGTGCTGTGGATGGTGCTCACGGCGTTCAAGTCGGAGAACGCCGCCTACACCGACCCGCCCACGCTGTTCTTCTCCCCGACGCTCGAGCAGTTCCGGGCGGTGTTCGACGCCGGGATCGGGCCGTACCTGGCGAACTCGGTCGGTGCGACCGCGATCTCGACGGCCCTGGTGCTCGTCCTGGCGACCCCCGCGGCGTTCGCACTCTCGCTGCGCCCGGTGGAGAAGACGCAGGACGTCCTGTTCTTCTTCATCTCGACGAAGATGCTGCCGGTCGTGGCGGCGATCGTCCCGATCTACGTCGTGGTCAACGAGATCCGCGCGCTGGACAACATCTGGACGCTGATCGTGCTCTACACCGCGATGAACCTGCCGATCGCGGTGTGGATGATGCGCTCGTTCTTCCTCGAGGTGCCCGGCGAGCTGCTCGAGGCGGCGTCCATCGACGGCGCCTCGCTCGGGCGCACGCTGCGCGAGGTGGTCCTGCCGATCATCTCGCCCGGCATCTTCGCGACCGGGCTGATCTGCGTGATCTTCGCGTGGAACGAGTTCTTCTTCGCGGTGAACCTGACGGCGGCGAACGCCGGGACGGTGCCCGTCTTCCTCGTCGGGTTCATCACCTCCGAGGGCCTGTACTGGGCCCGGCTCTCGGCGGCGGCGACGCTCGCGGCGCTGCCGGTGGTCCTCGCGGGGTGGTTCGCCCAGAACAAGCTGGTGCAGGGCCTGTCGTTCGGCGCCGTGAAGTAAGGGGATACCGATATGGCCGAAGTGGAGTTCGACCAGGCCTCGCGCATCTACACCCCGGGCGCGAAGCCGGCCGTCGACAAGCTCAGCCTGACGATCACCGACGGCGAGCTGGTCGTCCTCGTCGGGCCGTCCGGGTCGGGGAAGTCGACGGCGCTGCGGATGCTCGCGGGGCTGGAGTCGATCGACGCGGGCAGCGTGCGCATCGACGGGCGCGACGTCGTCGACGTGTCCTCGAAGGACCGCGACATCGCGATGGTGTTCCAGAACTACGCGCTCTACCCGTCCAAGACCGTCGCCGAGAACATGGCGTTCCCCCTGAAGATGCGCGGGCTCGACAAGTCCGAGCGCGCGGCGAAGGTCGCGGAGGCGGCCGCCCTGCTGGGGCTCACCGACTACCTCGACCGCAAGCCGAAGGCCCTCTCCGGCGGGCAGCGGCAGCGCGTCGCGATGGGCCGCGCGATCGTCCGCGAGCCGCGGGTGTTCCTCATGGACGAGCCGCTGTCCAACCTGGACGCCAAGATGCGGGTCCAGACCCGCTCCCAGATCGCGTCGCTGCAGAACCGCCTCGCCATCTCCACGGTCTACGTGACCCACGACCAGGTCGAGGCCATGACGATGGGCGACCGGGTGGCCGTGCTGGCCGACGGGAAGCTGCAGCAGTACGCCACGCCGTCGGAGCTCTACGACCGCCCGGTCAACGCGTTCGTGGCCGGCTTCATCGGCTCACCCGCGATGAACCTGCTCGACCTGCACCGCGAGGGCGAGGGCGTCACCCTCGGCGGTACGGACATCCCGCTCTCGCGCGAGGTGCGGGACGCCGCGGGCTCGGCCGACACCGTCACCGTCGGGTTCCGCCCGGAGGACCTCTCGATCGACTCCGAGGGCTCCGGCGCCGGGGTCAAGGCCGTCGTGGACGTCGTCGAGGAGCTCGGCAGCGAGTCGTACCTGTACGCCCACATGGCCGAGGACGAGTCGACGACGCTCGTGGTGCGCGGACCGGGCCGGACCACCGTGCGCTACGGCGACACCATCGCCCTGCGGGTGGACGCCGACGCGGTGCACGCCTTCGACGCCGCGAGCGGGGAGCGTCTGGCCTGACCGGTCAGCGGTGCCGTGAGGTCCACTCGGGGGCGACGCCCCGGCGGTGGTGCTCGAGGCGGCGGAGACGACGACGGGCCTCGTAGGTGAGGCCGTCGATCCGGTCGAGCAACTGGTTCAGCTCGGCGGTCTCCTGATCGATGAGCGCCTCGCGGGCCTGCTCGGGGTCGAGGGCGCGCGGGGAGGGGCGGGTGGTGCTGTCGGCGCCGCTGACGGCCACAGCTCTCCTTCGGGGGATGGCGTTCGGTGGGGGAGTCACCGGCCTCGCGAGCACGGAGGCGCCGGTCACTGTACCGATCAACAAGACTACTCGGGTCATCATTCCGGACGCCCGGGTGTCGGCGGTCGCAGGGGGTGCACCGACGACGGCCCCGCCCCCGGGGAGCGGGGGCGGGGCCGTACGTCGTGCGCGGGGAGCGTCAGCTCTTGGCGCGCTTGTCGGCGGCGGGGGTCGCCGCGGACTTCGGGGCGTTCTTGGGGCCCTGCTTCTTCGGGGCGGTGCGGCTGGCGGCCTTGCGGGTGACGCTGCGGGTCTCC
>JAVXWR010000808.1:0-6341 GCA_032230725.1 Actinomycetota bacterium | reverse complement strand
GACGAGCCGGACCCGGCAGCCGCGAACGCCCTGCAGGAGGGGCTGGGCGGTCAGTTCGGCGAGATGCGCACGATGATGCAGTACCTGTTCCAGAGCTTCAATTTCCGCGGCCCGACGGCCAAGCCCTTCCGTGACCTGCTCTACGGGGTCGGGACCGAGGAGATCGGGCACGTCGAGCTGATCGCGACCACCATCGCGCGCCTGCTCGACGGCTCACCGCGCTACCAGGGCAGCAACTCCGACCCCATCGACGAGCCCGGCGCGGGCGGCGCCACCCCGCTCTCGCTCGCCCTGGACACCAGCAACATCCACCACTACCTCGTCGGCGCCCAGGGCGCGCTGCCCGTCGACGCGCAGGGCGACCCGTGGACGGGCAAGTACGTCTACGACTCGGGGAACCTGCCGCTGAACCTGCTCTACAACCTCATGCTCGAGTCGACCGGCCGGCTGCAGAAGTGCCGGCTCTACGAGATGACCGCCAACAAGACCGCCCGCTCCACGATCGCCTACCTGATCGTGCGCGACCAGGCCCACGAGAACGCCTACGCCAAGGCTCTCGAGGCCCTCGGGGTGCAGTGGAACAAGCTGCTGCCGATCCCGAAGACCAACGCCGAGCAGTTCCCCGAGGTCAAGACCCTGCTCGACCAGGGACTGCAGTCCAAGCAGTACACCTTCAGCCTCGACCAGCTCTCCGAGGCCGGGCGCATCTACCAGGGCGCCTCGCCCTCGAACGACGGGACGACCCTGTCCACCGAGCAGGCCCCCGAAGGGGTCCCGTTCCCCGGGATCGCCCCCGAGCGCCCCGAGGAGTTCGGCCCCGGCCTCGACGCCGAGCTCATGGAGCTCGTCCAGGCCACCGCCGACATGGAGATGAACGAGACCGCCGCACCCCTGTGGGGGGCCACCGACGGCCACAGCAACGGCGCCTTCGGCAAGGTCAAGGAGAAGCTCACCCCCTGATCCACGTGTCGCGACCCGGGACCGGCGATCGCCGGTCCCGGGTCGCCGTCCGTCGACCCCGGGTCGCGATGGCGCTACGGTCGCCGACGCCCGCGGACGGAGGACGCCATGACCCACGTGATCGTCGGAGCAGGCCTGGCCGGGGACCGGGCGGCGGAGGCGCTGCGCGCGGCGGTTTTCGGGGGGGACGGGGTGCTCCTCGGGGGCGAGGAGCACCGGCCCTACGAGCGACCTCCGCTGTCCAAGGAGTACCTCCAGGGCGCCTCGGGGCAGGACGAGGTCTTCGTCCACTCCGCCGAGTGGTACGGCGAGCAGGAGGTCGCGCTGCGCACCGGCGCCATCGTCACCGCGATCGACCGGGACGCGGCCGAGGTCGTCCTCGCCGACGGCGAGCACGTCGCCTACGAGCGTCTGCTGCTCGCCACCGGGTCGTCGGCCCGGCGTCTGCCGGTCCCGGGCGCCGAGCTCGACGGTGTGCTGCACCTGCGCACCCTCGACGACAGCGACCACCTGCGGACGGCGATCCTGAGCGCCTCCCGGGTCGCGGTCGTCGGGGCGGGGTGGATCGGGCTCGAGGTGGCCGCCGCGGCCCGCCTCGGCGGCGCCGAGGTCACCGTCCTGGAGGCCGCCGAGCAGCCGTTGCTCGCCGCCCTCGGCCCGCGCATCGGCGCGGTGTTCGCCGACCTCCACCGCGAGCAGGGCGTGGACCTGCGTCTCGGCGTCCAGGTCGTCGAGATCGTCGGGGACGGCGGGACCGCGCGGGGCGTGCGACTGGCCGACGGCGGGCTCGTCGAGGCCGACGTCGTCCTGGTCGGGATCGGCGCGGCCCCCAACATCGGGCTCGCCGAGGCCGCCGGACTGGAGATCGACGACGGCGTGGTCGTCGACGAGTACCTGCGCACGAGCGACCCGAAGATCCACGCCGCCGGGGACATCGCCGCCATCTGGTACCCCGCGCTGGGGCGGCGGCTGCGCGTGGAGCACTGGGCGACCGCGCAGTACAGCGGCCCGGCGGCGGCGCGCGCGATGCTCGACGACCCGGCCGCGACGTATGACCAGCTGCCCTATTTCTTCACCGACCAGTACGACCTCGGCATGGAGTACACCGGCCACGCCGGGCCCGGCGAGGCCGACGAGCTGGTGGTGCGCGGCGACCTCGCGAGCCGGGAGTTCGTGGCGTTCTGGCTGCGGTCGGGTCGGCTGCTCGCCGGGATGAACGTCAACGTCTGGGACGTCACCGAGGACATCGACCGGCTGATCCGGGCCGAGCACCCCCTCGACACCGGTCGCCTGGCCGATCCGGCCGTTCCCCTCGCCGACCTCTGACCGGAGCCAGTCAGCGGTCGACCAGGCCGTCCCAGGACCATCGCGGGATCGACAGCCCGTCGGGGACGTCGTCCGCGGAGTCGTGGTAGCGGGACATCGTGGTGGTCGTCGCCCAGGTGAAGTAGTCGAGCAGCACCTGGCGGACCGGCTCGTCCGCGGCGAAGCCGGCGTCGCTGAGCGCCTCGTCGAAGCGGTCGATCGCCCGGCGGTCCATGTCCTCGTGCGGACCGTTGCCGCTGTGCATCCGCACGACCGACGTCTCGTCTCCGAGCGCGTCCGAGTAGGTCGCCGGGCCGCCGAGGGCCTCGGCCCAGTAGGCGGCGAGCCGTCGCGTGTGGTCGGGACGAAATCCGTGCAAGAACGCGTGGCTGACCACCTCATCGGCCATGACCCGGGCGTGCCAGGCGGTGGCGAGGCGCACCAGGCCCTCGTCGCCGCCGGCGGCCTCGTAGACGGTGCTCACGCGGCGAAGGATGTCGTCCCCGCGGCTTGGCCCACAAGGCACGTGTCCTACCGGTGCTTCGGCCGCGGCGTCCGGGGCCGGGCCGCCGCGGGCGTGGCGAGGCCAGGTGCTGCCTCGGCGAGCCGGCCCAGCACCATCCGCCAGGCGTTCGCCATGAAGGTCGCCTGCTCTCCCGTGTCGACGAGCTGGTCCACCTCGACGCGGCACCCGCCCGCCGTCGTCGTGAGGTGGGCGTAGGCGCGGTGCTCGTCGCCCGGCACGGGGACGTCCCCGTCGGCCACGTCCCAGGCCATGACGATCAGCGCCGGGGCGACGACGTGCTCGTACCGCCCGCGGACCTGCGTCCCCCACTCCATGGTCGCGGAGAAGTGCCCGTCCTCGATCCGCACCGGGACGCCGAGCCACCGGCTGTAGCTCTCGGGCTCGGTCAGCGCGGTGAACGCCCGCTGCCGCGGGCAGGCCAGCTCCACCGACGCGCGCACCGTCGGGGTGGTGCGCGCGCTCGCCCGCCCGCGCTCGGGGACGTCGTCGGCGGGGGTCCACCGCCCGCCGTCGTCGGGGAGCAGCCGCTGGAGGCCGTCGAGCGCCTCGCGGCGGGCCCGGTAGCGCCGGAAGCTGCCGTCCACGCGCAGGGTGACCAGTCCGGCGTCGCGCAGCACCTTGAGGTGCTCGGACACCGTCGGCGCGCTGACGTGCAGGGCCGCGGCGATCTCGCCGGCCGGGCGCTCGCGATCGCCGACCAACCAGAGGATCTCGCGCCGCACCGGGGAGCTCAGGGCGTGCAGCAGCCGGTGGATCTCGTCCACGCCACCCCCTTGACGTCCGATTTCGGTGCCAGTCTAATTCGGTTCCAACCGAAACGCAGGACGAGATCCGGCAGGGGCACATGGACACCTGGGAACTGATCGCGGCCGAGCGGGCCCGCCTGGTCGAGGCGCTCGGCACGCTCGACGACGCAGCGTGGGCGATGCCCTCACTCTGCGCCGGGTGGACCACGAAGGACGCTCTGGCCCACATCGTCTCCACCGCGGAGATGACGCCGCCGAAGTTCCTCCTCGGGATGGCCGGCAGCGGGTTCTCCTTCGGGCGCCTCATGGCCCGCAACGTCGCCGCGGTCGGCGCCGATCCGGTGCCCCGGCTCCTGGAGCGGCTCGCGGAGCGGGTGCACACCCGCAACGCGCCCCCCGGCCCCACCGGGTCGTGGCTGGTGGAGACCGTCGCGCACGGCGAGGACATCGCCTACCCGACGTGGACCAAGATCGCCCACTCCGAGGAGGCCCTGGTCGCCGCGGCGGACTCGGCGAAGGGCACCCAGCCGCTGCTCGGCGCGAAGAAGCGCGTGGCCGGGCTGCGGCTGGTCGCCGACGACGTCGAGTGGTCGACCGGGGACGGCCCCGAGGTCCGGGGGCCGCTGCGGACCCTGCTGCTGGCGATGGTCGGGCGCCCGCCGGTGCTCGACGACCTGCACGGCGACGGCGTCGCCGAGCTCCGCGCCCGTTCCTGACGTCGGCCCGCGTGGCTCAGGCGCCCGGCTCGTCGTACCGCGGCCCGGCGAAGCCACCGCCCACGAAGGCGTCGGTCCACGCGTCCGCGGGCA
Source organism: Actinomycetota bacterium (assembly GCA_032230725.1). Taxonomy (GTDB): domain Bacteria; phylum Actinomycetota; class Actinomycetes; order Mycobacteriales; family Pseudonocardiaceae; genus Actinomycetospora. The sequence goes on along the minus strand of JAVXWR010000808.1, from coordinate 1,995 downwards.
GGTCGCGGTCGGCGAAGCCCTCGGCGTCGTCTCCCGAGCGGTACCCCAGCTCGGCGGCCGCGGTGAGCGACCAGCGTCGCCGGGTGTTGTCCGAGACGCCCCAGACGACGCGGAAGCCGGGCGCCCGGGCGGTGACCGCGGCGTCGACGAGGCGCGCGACGTCGCCGGGCGAGAGCCAGGTGGCCAGCGCGCGGGCGTCCGGCGGCTCCTCGAAGCACGACCCGATCCGCAGGCAGACGACGTCGAGGCCGTAGCGGTCGTGGTAGAGGCTGCCCAGCGCCTCGCCGGTCACCTTGGCCACGCCGTAGAGGGTGTCCGGCCGGGCGGGGAGGTCGTCGGGCACCGGGTCGACGGCGGGGTGGAAGCCGACCGCGTGGTTGCTGCTCGCGAACACCACCCGCGGCACCCCGGCGCGCCGGGCGGCCTCGAAGACGGTGAAGGTGCCGTGGATGTTTACGTCGAGGATCGCGCTCCACGCCGCCTCGCCGCTGATCCCGCCGAGGTGCACCACGGCGTCGGCCCCGCGGCAGGCCTCGGTGAGCGAGTCGAGGTCGGTGACCGACGCCGTCACCACCTCCTCCCGCTCCCCCGGGTCGTCGATCGCGGCCACGTCGAGCAGGCGCAGCGTGCGGTCGGCGCGGGCCAGGCGGGGGCGCAGCATGCCGCCGATGCGCCCGGCGGCGCCGGTGATGAGCAGTGTCTCGGCCACGTCCGACAGCGTGGCCCGGGCAGCGCCGGTTCGCGACGGCGGGCGGCCGGGTAGTCGCGCACGCCGGCCCGCCGAGGGGCACAGGGCGCACGTCGGGCGGGCGCCATACCTGCGTGTTGTGCTCCTGATCAACGGGTGGCCGGGCGCGGCGGGAGGTGGACATGCGACCGATGCTCGCGACCGTCGGCGACCCGCCCGACGGCGTCGACTGGGCCGTGGAGTTCGCGTGGGACGGCGCGCGGGTGCTCGTCACCACCGCCGCCGACGCCGTGACGGTCACCGGGGTCGACGGCGCCGACCTGAGCGCCGCCTACCCGGAGCTCGCCGAGCTCGCGGGGCGTGAGCTCCTCCTCGACGGCGAGATCGTGGTGCTCGACGCGCACGGCCGGCCGGACGCCGACCTCCTCGAACGTCGCCGGGGCACCGAGGCGCCGGAGCAGCGGCTCGTCGAGACCGCCCCGGTGACCCTCTACCTGACCGACCTCCTCGCGGTCGACGGCGAGGACCTGTGCGAGCGCCCCTGGGACGAGCGACGCGCCCGGCTCGACGCCCTCGACGCCGGGACGTGGCCGCACACGGCGGTCCCGCCCGCGTTCACCGACACCGCCCCGGCCCAGGTGCTGGGCGTGGCGCGCGGGTACGGGCTCACGGGCATCGTCGCCAAGCGCCGGACCTCGCGCTACGAGCCCGGCCGGCGCTCGCGCGAGTGGGTGGCGACGACGGTCCCCGCGGCCGTCGACGAGGCCGCACCGTCGGAGCCGGACGAGGACAAGCTGGCCACCTACACCCGCATGCGCGACTTCGCCGCCACCCCGGAACCGACGGGCGGCGACCCGACCGGCGGCGCCCCGATCTTCGTCGTGCAGCGCCACCGCGCGCGGCGGCTGCACTACGACTTCCGCCTCGAGATCGGCGGAGCGCTCGCCAGCTGGGCGGTGCCCCGCGGACCGACCCTGGACCCCGCGGCCCGGCACATGGCCGTCCGCACCGAGGACCACCCGATGGACTACGCCCTGTTCGAGGGCGTCATCCCGAAGGGACAGTACGGCGGCGGCGACGTCATCGTCTGGGACCGGGGCGTCTGGCACCCGGCCCGCACCGACGATCCCGCGGCCGCCGTCGCGGCCGGTGAGCTGCATTTCGACCTCGAGGGCGAGAAGCTGGCCGGGCGGTTCGTGCTGGTCCGCCGCCGCCCGCGGGAGGGCGAGCGCTCCGGCAAGGAGCAGTGGATGCTCGTGCACAAGCACGACGAGCACGCGCGGGACGGCTGGGACGCGGAGGACCAC
>JAVXWR010000802.1:0-6190 GCA_032230725.1 Actinomycetota bacterium | reverse complement strand
CGTCGGCCAGACCCGCCCGAGGAACGACCCGGCCGCCGACCAGGAGCGCGCCCACGCCGGGCCGTCGTCGACGGTCCACGGGGCGCTCGACGAGGACCGCAGCCTCCTCGGCACGGTGACGGTCGGTCACGACGGCCACCGTGGCTGGCTCTCCTACCTCGCGGTCCCCGGACCGCACCGCGGCGAGGGGATCGGGCGGGCGCTGGTGGCGGCGGCCGAGGCGTGGCTCGGGTGCCGGGTCCCGAACGTCGCGCTCATGGTGCGCGAGGACAACACCGCGGCCGTGGCGTTCTACGAGCGGCTCGGGTACGAGCGCTCCCCGGTCACCGTGCTGGGACGCCGTCCCGGGTGATCCGGGGCGACCGCGCGCGCCGACCCCCCACGGCCCTCCTAGGGTGGCGGAGTGAAGTTCCCGGTCCTGCGTCGTGTGCTCCGCGGGCTCGTCGGGCTCCCGCGGCCCGTGAAGCGCGCCCTCGCCGGTCGCCGCGTCGTCCGCGACGGCCAGGTGCTCGACCTCGACGTCCAGATGATCCTGCGGCTGCTCGCGCTCGCCGCGGGGCCGGGGGAGGACCCGCCGCTGGTCGACCAGCGGCGGCTCACCGACGAGGCCGCGTCCGGCCTGGCCGAGGTCACCCGCGGGGTCACCAGCCGGGCGGTCTCGATCCCGGTGCCGCAGGACGTGACCCGGGAGGCGCCCGGCGTCCTCGACGCCCGCCTCTACGAGCCCGACGACCTCGCGGGTGCGACGGCGGGCCTGCTCGTCTTCTTCCACGGCGGCGGCTTCGCCCTGGGCAGCGTCGTCTCCGGCGACCCGCTCTGCCGGGCGCTCGCCCAGCAGGCCGGCGCGCGCGTGCTCTCCGTCGAGTACCGCCTCGCCCCGGAGCATCCCTTCCCCGCCGGGCTCGCCGACGCGGTGTCGGCGCTGCGCTACGTCGTCGCGCACCGGGCGGACTTCCGGGCGGGGGCGATCGCGGTCGGCGGCGACTCGGCGGGGGCGAACCTCGCCCTCACCTCGGCCCATCAGCTGGCCCGCCGCGGGGAGGCGACGGCGGAGTTCGTGCTCGCCCTCTACCCCGTCACGGACGCCGGGCGCTCCGGCGGCTCCCGGGAGCTGTTCGCCGACGGATTCGGGCTGCGGACCGTCGACGTCGAGTGGTTCGAGGGGCTGTACCTGCCCGACGGGCTCGACCCCATCCGCCCGACGGCGCTCCTCGACGCCGACGACCTCGGCGTCATGCCCCCGGCCTACGTCGCGACCGCGGGTTTCGACCCGCTGCGCGACGAGGGCGAGGAGCTGGTCGCGGCCCTGCGCCACGCCGGTGTCCCGACGGTGGCCCGACGCTTCCCGGGCCTCGTGCACGGCTACGCGGGGTTCGCGGGCCTGGTCCCCGCGGCCCGGGACGCCGTGCTCGACGCGGCGTCGGCGCTGCGGGCGGGGATCGCCCTGACCGGCGCGCCGCCGCAGGAGGCCCGCGAGCACCAGATGGCGCACGAGGGCGTCGCGGCCGAACGGGGCTGACCGGCGTCGTCCGGGACGACCGGTCCCGCGCGGGGTACTCCCGCGCCATGGCCGGACCCGTGAAGGAATCGATCTCCATCCACGCCCCCGTCACCACCGTCCTCGACGTGGTCGCGGACCTGGAGAACACCGACCGCTGGGCGAACGAGGCGAAGTCGGCCGAGATCGTGCGGCGCGACGACGACGGGCGTCCCGCCCGGATCGTCGTGACCCTCGGGGCGGTCGGCTTCACGAGCCCGTCGACGTACGACGTGACCTACACCGACACGTCGGTCACGTTGACGTGCGTCGAGGGCAAGCTGATCTCGGAGAGCACGATCGTCTACGAGGCCGCCGAGTCGGGCGCGGGCACCGAGCTGACGATGACCTCGACGATGGAGGTCACGGTGCCCGTCCCGCAGTGGGGCCTGGAGCGGGCGATGAAGCGTTCGGCCGGCAAGAACCTGGCGTCGGTGAAGAAGGACGCGGAGCGCACCTAGGGTGCGGCGGAGTCCACGACCTCAGCCCATCCCGAGCTTCTTGGAGCACGTCGGCCAGGCGTCCCAGCCCTGCTGGGCCTGGACCTTCTTCGCGACGGCGATCTGCTCCTCGCGGCTGGCATCGTCGGGGCTCGAGGCGTACTTCCCGCCGCCGAACGCCTTCCAGGTCGACTGCGTGAACTGGAGGCCGCCCTTGAAGCCGTTGCCGGTGTCGGCGTCCCAGTTGCTGGTCGACTCGCACTTGGCGAGGCGGTCCCAGGTCGCGTTGCTCTGCGGCGAGACGGTCGCGCTCGGCGCCGCGGAGGCGACGCCCGCCATGACGACCGGGGCGGAGACGGCTGCGGCGGCGACGCCGACCTTGAGGCTCGCGAGGGCGAGGCTGCCCGTCGTGTCGGCAAGCGTGCTGGGCTTGCGGTGGCGTCCTGGCATGAATCGGCTCCAAGTCGAGTCGGGGCTACTCGGGCCGGAAGCGGTGGGGAGCGGACCGGCAGAGCAGAACCGTAATAGAACCGAGACCTATCGTCACCTCGCGTGACGACCCCCGCGCGGTGTGTCGCGGTGAGTGGCCGACCGGACGCGTTCGACGGCGATCGGAGCAACCGCGACGCGCCGGGACTACTCCGAACGGAGCGTCGACGGCGCGGGGAGCCGAGACGAGCGGGGCGGGCTCGACGGGTCGCGAGGGGTCAGCGACGGAAGCCGACGGCGACCCAGTGGCCCCGTGCATCGGCGGCGCCCGACGGGCGGCCCGGCTCGGGTCGCCACTCGTCGGCCCACACCAGACCCGGGTCCACCAGGTCCACGCCGGAGGTGAGCGCCGCCACCTCGACCCGGGACCGCGGGCGCGGCATCGCCCGCGGGTAGGCGGCCGTCTCGGCCTCGATCCACGGCCCGGTCCGCGGGTCGTCGTCGGTGAAGTGCGAGAGGGCCAGCGCACTCCCGGGGGCCAGTCGGGCCAGGTAGGCGTCCACCAGTCCGGCGGCGTCCTCGCGCACGTGCTGGAGCACGGAGAAGGCGAGCAGGCCCACGGGGCGGCGCAGGTCGAGCAGGCCGGCGACCCCGGGGGAGGACAGCACCGCGTCGACGTCCGCGATGTCGACCGCGGAGTAGGTGGCGGTCGGGAGCGCGGCGAGCAGGTGCTGGCCGTGGAGCGCGGCGATGGAGTCGACGTCGGTGTAGGCGACGCGTGCCCCCGAGCGGCTCCGCGCGATCACCTCGTGGACGTTGCCCATCGTGGGCACGCCCGACCCGAGGTCGAGGAACTGGTCGAGACCCGCGGCGAGCAGGAAGCGCACGGCGCGCCGCAGGAAGGCGCGGTTCTCCCGCGCGAGCTCGACGACGCCGGGCTGGGACCGCTTGAGACGCTCACCGAGCGCCCGGTCGACCGCACCGTGCGCAGCCCCGCCGAGCAGGTAGTCGTAGACGCGCGCCGAGCTCGGACGCTCGAACTCCTCGGGGGTCGCCGCCGGGGTGACCGAAGGGGACGCCTCCTGATCCGGTGTCGGACGGTCCGGCATCGCCCGGTCCGACATCGCCCGTTCCGGGATCGGACGGTCGGCGGGCGGATCGGGGGCGGGGCGGGCGGCGGGCGAGATCACCCCCGACTGGGTCGGCACGGCGGCGAACGAGGCCGGGCCGTGCGGGACGGCCGCCTCCGGGCGCGTGCGTGCCGACACGCCCCCCGGGGTGACGCACGCCTGCCACCGCGGCAGCTCGCTCACGCGCGCCACCTCCGCAGCCACTCCGACCGCGCCGCCCGTCCCCTCGGAGCGACGCCGGAGTCAGTAGGTCGTCCGCAACGGCGCCGTGTCAAACGCGTGGCCCGGATGGACCAGCCCCTTATCGCAGATCCTGCTGCGCTCCGTGATCGCCGCCCAGCGCGCCGCCACGGTGCGCCCGATTATCGGAAACATAACCATTGCGGGCCAGTACGGAGCGTGATAGGTCACGAGTTGGTCACAGGAGAGGCCCCTCGCTGTTGGGAGAGGGTTCCGCCGGAGGTCACGTCGTCGTCGGCAACCGGGACCTCACACCGGCAACCGTCTCCGTCGTGCGCGTCGCGGTCGTGACCGAGTCCTTCCTGCCGCAGGTCAACGGGGTCACCAACTCCGTCCTGCACGTCATCGCCCACCTCCGGCGGCGGGGCCACGAGGCGCTGGTCCTCGCCCCCGGCGTGGGCCCCGACGAGGTCGACGGCGTCCCGGTCATCCGGGTCCCTGCGCTCGACCTCGCGATGGTCGACTCGCTGCCGGTGGGGGTCCCGACCCCGGCGGTGCGGGCGACCCTCGAGGAGTACCGCCCCGACATCGTGCACCTCGCCTCACCCTTCGTGCTCGGCGCCCGCGCGATCACGGCAGCCCGCCGCCTCGGGGCCCCGACGGTGGCCGTCTACCAGACCGACGTCGCCGGGTTCGCGGCCTCGTACGGCGCCGGACTGACCGCCCGCGCGGCCTGGCGGTGGACCCGGCGGCTGCACACCCGCGCCGACCGGACGCTCGCCCCCTCGGCCTGGGCGGTCGAGGCCCTCGAGGCGCACGGCGTCCCCCGGGTGCACCGGTGGGGCCGCGGGGTGGACACCGGTCGCTTCCGCCCGTCCGGGGAGCACGCCGACGGCGGGACGGCCGCCGCGGCGCTGCGCCGCGAGCTGGCGCCCCACGGCGAGATGCTGGTCGGCTACGTCGGGCGGCTCGCCGCGGAGAAGCAGGTCGAGCGCCTGGCGGCCCTGGAGGACCTGGCCGGCGTCCGGGTGGTCGTCGTCGGCGACGGCCCGGCCCGCGAGCGGCTCACCGAGCTGCTGCCCGGGGCGGCGTTCCTCGGCTTCCGCGGCGGCGGCGACCTCGCCACCGCCTACGCCGCCCTCGACGCGTTCGTGCACACCGGCCCGTTCGAGACGTTCTGCCAGGCGGTGCAGGAGGCCAAGGCCGCCGGGCTCCCGGTGCTCGCCCCGGACGCGGGCGGGGTACGCGACCTCGTCGAGCCGGGGGAGACGGGCTGGCTCTTCGACGCCTCCTCGGAGCGCCCGGGCAGCGCGGTCCTGCGCGAGCGGGTCCGCGCGTGGCGGGACGACCCCGGGCTCCGCCGGCGCATGGGGCTCGCCGCCCGGGCCTCGACCCGCGGCCGCACCTGGCCCGCCGTCTGTGACGAGCTGTTGGGCCACTACGTCGACCTCGTCGGGGCCGCCGACGATTCACGCGGAACACACCACCTCGTCACGCACGGGTCGGTCGCCCGGCGCCCGGGCCCCGTAGACACCGCGGCATGACCAGGGCGGCCTTCAGGCCTGCCTGATGTGCTCCTGGATCAACGTGCTGCGGACGTGATCAGCAGGCCCGGGCCACGAGGGGCACATCCGGCAGCTCGGGCGGCCCTCACGCCTGCATGGTGTGCTCCTGATCGACCCATGGACGTGCCGCAGCCCGGTGCCGGGGAGCAGCGCCCCCCGGCACCGGGCCGGTCCCCCCTGGGGTCAGCCGCCGACGGCGGCCGTGGCTGCGGTGACCATCGCCTGGGAGTCGGTCTGGAGACGGTCCGCGGCGTCGGAGAGCCGGCTCTGGTCCCGCGTCGTCGACAGGGTGTCCAGGTCGGCGAGCGTCCGGTCGATCGCCGGCACCAGGTCGGCGTCCACGCGCTGGCGGACGTCGGGCGCGAGGGTGACCGTGGTGGCGGTCGTCCGGAACCGGGCGATCGCGTCGCGGTAGGCCGAGAAGTCGTTCTGCATGGCGTCGAGGTCACCGCGGTGGGACTGGATGTCGGTCGACATGGTGTCGGCCGCCGAGCCCACCTGGATGAAGCCGGTGAGGAGCTGCGCCTGGCCCGTGCTGAAGTCGTCGCTGCTCGAGACGGCCGGGGCGGCCGGGGCCGCCGACGGCGCCGTGACCACCGAGGGCACGGGGGCCGGCACGCCGGTGTCGACACCGGGCACCGGACCAGCGGTCTGGATGGCGGCGGTGACCTGCGTGGCCAGCACGAGGACGAGGACCGTGGCCGCGATCCCGATCGCGGTGAACACCGAGCCGAGGACCGCGCCGAGGGTGGCGAGGCCACGGCCGCGCTCCCCGGTGCGGGCGATCTGCTTGCGGGCCAGGATGCCCAGCACGATCGCGACCGGCGCGACCACGAACGCCACGACCACCGAGACCCAGGACAGCGTGTTCAGCGGGGCCTGGGGCGCCGGAGCCTGCGAGATCGGGCC
>JAVXWR010000799.1:0-3498 GCA_032230725.1 Actinomycetota bacterium | reverse complement strand
GAGCTCGGCGGTGATCGCGGCGAGGATGGTTTCGTCGTCGGCGCCGGACAGGGTGCCGCTGGCGAGGCGGAGCAGGGTGTGGGTCGCGATGTAGCCCAGCCGGACCCGGTGCCCGAGCGCGCGCAGCCGGCCACGGATGAGCCGCGCCAGGCTCTGCACGTGCAGGTAGGCGTCCTGGGCCATCTCGGGGTCCACGTCGCACGCGGACAGGTTCATCGTCGCCGCTGGGCCGAGCGAGGTCCGCAGCCGTGCGCGCTGTCGGGCCGCGGTGTGGCGCCGGGCGGCCCAGAGCCGGTCGGCCGCGATCGCGGCGCGGGTGACCCGCTCGGTGAGTTGCTGGACCGGCAGCGCGGGCGCCTCGGGCAGCACGTCGGCGACCACGGTGGTGGCCTGGGCGTCGTCGAGGTCGGCGAGCACGGTGACGAACACCTCGGCCTTGCGTTGCTCGAGCCACCCGTCGTGCAGTGCTTCCCCGAGGTCGGGCAGCCGTTCCAGGGCGCCGACGGCGAGGGTGAGCTGGGCGGTGGCCTTGGCCATCGACCAGCCGAACGCGGCGGCGGCGACGGCGGCGTCGGGTTCGGCGGCGCGGGTCGGGGTGTCGGCGCGGGCCCGGCACATCTCGTGCAGGTAGGTCAGCCGCTGCCAGTCGGCGTGGTTGGTGGCGCGGAACGCGGCGCGGGCGCCGGCGGCGACGTCCTGGCCGACCAGGGCGGTCATGTCGACCTCGTCGAGGGCGGCGGTCAGCTCCGGCCCGGCGGGGATGTTGTCGAAGGCGACCCGGGGCCGGCGGGGGATGGTGAGCACCTCCGCGACCATGTTTCGAACACTAGTTCGAACAATCCGGCAATCCAAGCCGCCGACCGGAGCAACTCGATCATCCAGGACCGCGAGAGCGACGCGCCCTCAGTCGGGAAGCGGGGAGCGTCGCGGCAGGTCCCCGCTCCGCGGCCGGGGCACGGCCGCCATCGCGGCGCGCACCTGGGCCTCGCGCACCCGGGCGCGCCGCAGCGCGTCCCGGTGCCGGGCCTCCTGGGGCGGCACCACCGGGACCGGGGCCGTGACGGCCTCGCGGCGCACCGCGGCGGCGCACCGGTCGTCCAGGGTGCCCCGGCTCAGGATCGCGACCACCGGGGTCGCGAGCCAGGCACCCAGGACGGCGGCGGCCGTGGCGACTCCGGTCCCCGGCTTCGACATCGCATGGCCCCCGTCCTCCGGTGCCCCGCCGATGCGGGGCTGCTGTCCTCCATGTCGCGCGACCCGCCGTACCCGTTAGACCGAACGCGTAGATGTCACTCGGCGGAGTGACGGGCCGGGCGAGCGAGGTGGCGTCCGGGGCGGCCGTAGGGTCGGCGCATGGACGACGACGTCGCGGACGCGCTGGCGCAGCGGGCGGTGCCGCTGGACGAGATCGGGCTGTCGTCCTGGCGCCCTTCGCTCACCGGGGTGCGGGTGCTGGGGGTGGGCGCCGCCGCGCACGGCGCGCGGGAGCTGCTCGAGCTCGGCGTCCGGCTGGTGGAGTTCGCCGTCGAGGACCTGGGCGCGCGCGTCGTGGCCCTCGGCGCGAGCGAGGCGGGGGCGACCGTCGTCGACGCGGCCGTGCGCGGCGTCGGGCTCCCCGGTGACGCCGTCGCGGCACTCGGCGGCTGGGAGTACGACACCCGCGAGGTGGTCGAGCTCGTCTCCCGGCTGCGCGACCACAACGACCTGCTCGGACCGGCGGAGCGGATCCGGGTGGTCGGGGTGGACCCGGTGCGCCCGGCGCCCTCGGTCCGGGCCCTGGGCGCCTACCTGCGCGCGACGGCCCCGGACCTGCTCCCCGCCGCCCGCGACGGCCTCGCCGACCTGCTGGACCGGGAACCCGACGCCCGCCCGCTGCCGGGCCGGGTGCGCGACGCCGTCGTCGGGCTGCACGAGCGGATGGTCGCCGAGGAGGCCCGCCTGGTCGGGGAGAGCTCGTCCGGGCCGTACACCGAGGCGCTGCGCCACGCGTGGATCCTCGCCCGCGCGGCGGAGGTGGCCTGCGCGGCGCGGGTGCGGGAGCCGCGCACCGACGCGGAGGCCGAGGCGCTGCCGCCCGAGAGCGCCCCGGTGCTGCGGGCGCGGCTGGTGGCCCAGGCGGTGGGCCGGGCGGCGCAGGATCTCGACGGGACGCCGGCCGTCGTCTTCTGGGGTCACGACGACCAGGTCCGCGTCGGGGACCCGACGACGGCGGGCCGGCACCTGCGGGCGGCGCTCGGCGAGGCCTACTACGCCGTCGGCGGCCTGTTCGGCGAGGGCGGCACGTCGGCGATCCGCCGCCGGGTGCTGCGCGCTGTGCGGCCGCGGCCCACCACCTTCCGCCTGCCCCGCATGGCCGACACCGTCGAGGCCGACCTGCGGACCGCGCTGGGTGACGACGGCGACCGCCTGGTCGACCTGCGGGAGGTCCGCGGAGCCGACGGCCCGGTGGCGCGGTGGGCCGACGCCAGCACGACGACCCGGCGCCTCGGAGCGGTCGTCGACTCCGGTCAGCTGCGCGCCCGGACCCCGCTCGTGCCCGGACGGGAGTTCGACGCCCTGGCCCACGTCCCGCGCGTGCACCCCGCCTGGATCCGGTAGGCCGGCTCGTCGACACACGCCGGCCACACGACCGGGCTACGGTCCTGGCAACGCGCCAGGCCCCCGTCGTGCGAGGAGATCCGAGATGTCCCAACCGTCCCGGGCCGACAACCCCGACATCGCCTACCCCGGCCCCGGCTCACGCCCGTTCCGCCGCGATCTCGACCCGATCGTCCCCCACGTCATCGTGCTGTTCGGCTGCACGGGCGACCTCGCGAAGCGCAAGCTGCTCCCGGGCCTGGCCTACCTCTCCGAGTCGTCGCTCGCGCCGGACATCCGCATCGTCGGGACCGCGATGGAGGACCTGACGACGGAGGGCTTCCGTGACCTGACGCACTCCGCGGTGCAGAACTTCGGCATGCACCGGCTCGCCGAGTCCGAGTGGGCGGACTTCGCGAGCAAGCTGACCTACGTCCCGCAGGGGGAGGGCCCCGAGGCGCTCGCGTCGGCGGTCAAGGAGGCCGAGGCCCAGCTCGTCGGCAACGACCCGCAGCGCCGGTCGACCGACGGGAGCGGCGCGGTCCGCCTGCTCCACTACCTGTCGGTGCCCCCGAAGGCGGCGCAGGCCGTCGTCGAGATGCTCCGCGACGCCGACCTCACCCGGGGTGCCCGCGTAATCATGGAGAAGCCCTTCGGCTACGACCTGGAGAGCGCGGTCCGGCTCAACGACTTCGTCCACCAGGTCTTCGACGAGTCCCAGGTGTTCCGGATCGACCACTTCCTCGGCAAGGAGGCGGCGCAGAACGTCCTCGCGTTCCGGTTCGCGAACGGGCTGTTCGAACCCATCTGGAACCGGAACTTCATCGACCACGTCCAGATCGACATCCCGGAGTCGCTGGGCCTGGACCAGCGCGCGAGCTTCTACGAGGCGACCGGGGCGTTCAAGGACATGGTCGTCAC
>JAVXWR010000769.1:0-3448 GCA_032230725.1 Actinomycetota bacterium | reverse complement strand
GCGGCGGGTCGCCGGCGCGGCGGCCCGGGCGGGACGCCGCACGATCAACCGTGACCGCGCCGGCGGCGGGCCCGGCTCGCGCCGGCTCGGCGTCCGGGGCTCCCGCCGACGCGGCCCGGACCGGCGGCCGCAGGACCGCTCCGGCCCCGACCGACCGGGCTCCGGGCCCGACCGGCCCGGGCCGGAGCGCCCGCAGGAGCGCCCGTGACGTCGCCGGTCCCCCAGGTCACCCTGACCGCCCAGCTCTCGACGTCGGCCACCGACGCACGCCGCGGGGTGGTCCGGCTGCACCCGGAGGTCCTCGCCGCCCTCGGGCTGACGGCATGGGACGCGGTGCGCGTGGTCGGCACCCGCGCGACGGTCGCCCTCGCCGCACCTGCCACGGGCCCGGTCTCCCCGGGCGCCGCCACGCTCGACGAGACCGCCATGGTCAACGCCGGCATCGTCGCGGGCACGGCGGTCGCGGTGGAACCGGTCGCCGTGACGGCGGCCCGCACGATCACCGTCGCGGGCTCGCGGCTCGCCTCGGCCTCGGTCACCCCGGAGACCGTGCGCCTCGCCCTGACCGGCAAGGTCCTGACGCCGGGCGACACCGTCTCGCTGCTCCCGCAGGACCTCGCGCCCGTCCCCGGCGCGGACGCCGCCGGCACCCGCTCGCGCCTGCACGCCGAGCTCGGCGGTACCTGGACCACGGAGCTCGTCACCGTGGTGGCCGCGGAGCCCGAGGCCGACGCGGCCTACGTGGTCGGGCCCAGCACCGTCGTGGAGTGGCAGGGCGGGGCACGGACCGGGGCGGCGGAGCAGCCGGGGGCGGGCAGCCGATCATGGGCACCGTCGGGGTTCTTCGCCGGGAGCGGGGCGGGCGGAGCGACGGGAAGTGCACAGCCCTCGACCGGTCCCGCAGCCCCCGGCCCGTCGCTCGCCGCCGCCGTCGGCGGGACGGCGCCGTCCGGAGCCGCCGCGTCCGGGCTCGTCGCGTCGACGCCGCTCACGCCGACCGCCCCGCCGGAGCCGCCCCCACCCGCCGTCAGCGACCTCGTCGGGCACCAGGACGCGGCCCGACGGCTCGGCGAGTGGTTCGACCTGGTGTTCCACCGCCCCGACCTGCTGACCCGGCTCGGGGCGGCCGCGCGGCTGGGGGTGCTCGTCGTCGGGCCCGAGGGGGTCGGGCGCACCACTCTCGTGCGCGCGGTGGCCGCCGAGGCCGATGCCCCCCTCGTCGTGCTCGACGCCCCCGGCGCAGCGGCGCTGGAGGCCGGCGCCGCCGCGGAACGGGTCCGCACGGCCTGCCGGCGGGCCCGCGAGGCGTCCTCGGCGGAGCACGGCGCGGTCCTGCTCGTGCCCGACGTCGAGACCCTCCTGCCGGCCTCGGACCCGCCGCCGCTCGCGACCGTCGTGCTCGACGAGCTGCGCGGCGTCGTCGCCTCGGGGCGGGTCGCGCTCGTCGCGACCGCACAGGGGCACGAGTCGGTCGACCCGCGGCTGCGCGCTCCCGACCTGGTGGACCGCGAGCTCGACGTCGCCGCCCCGGACGACCGCGACCGCGCCGAGCTGCTGCGGGTGCTCCTGCGGGAGGTGCCGCTGGGCGGCGACGTCGACCTCGGCGTGATCGGCCTGCGCACCCCCGGATTCGTCGCCGCCGACCTCGTCGCGCTGCGCCGCGAGGCCGCCGTGCGGGCGGCGCTGCGGGGGCCGGGCGCCGAGGACGACGAGCTGCGGCTGTGCCAGGACGACCTGCTCGGGGCCGTGATGTCGGTGCGGCCGGTCGCGCTCTCGTCGTCGGGGTCGCAGACGCTCCACTCGGGTGGGCTGACGCTCGACGACGTCGGCGACATGGTCGAGACCAAGCAGGCCCTCACCGAGACCGTGCTCTGGCCGCTGAGCTACCCCGACTCGTTCGCGCGCCTCGGGGTCGACCCGCCGCGCGGGGTGCTGCTCTACGGGCCGCCCGGCGGTGGGAAGACGTTCCTGATGCGGGCGCTGGCGGGGACCGGGCGGCTGAACGTGTTCGTGGTCAAGGGCGCGGAGCTGCTCGACAAGTACGTGGGCGAGTCCGAGCGGGCGGTGCGCGAGCTGTTCCGGCGGGCGGCGGACGCGGCACCGGCGCTGGTGTTCCTCGACGAGGTCGACGCGCTGGCGCCCCGGCGCGGCGGATCGACCGACGCCGGGGTGGCCGACCGCGTGGTGGCCGCGCTGCTGACCGAGCTCGACGGGGCGGAACCGCTGCGCGAGGTCGTGGTCCTCGGCGCGACCAACCGCCCCGAGCTCATCGACCCGGCGCTGCTGCGACCCGGCCGGCTGGAGCGCCAGATCTACGTCCCGCCGCCCGACGCCGAAGCCCGCACGGAGATCCTGCGCGCGACGTCGAAGGCCACCCCGCTGGCCGCCGACGTCGACCTCGCCGCGCTGGCCGCGGACCTCGAGGGCTACTCGGCCGCCGACTGCTCGGCGCTCGTCCGCGAGGCGGCGCTGACGGCGATGCGCGCCTCGCTGGACTCCACGGAGGTCACCGCCGCGCAGTTCGCCGCGGCGCGGAAGGTCGTGCGGCCGTCCTTGGACCCGCGTCAGCTCGCCGACCTGGAGGCGTACGCGTCGCGGGGGTGAGGGGCGTCAGGACCGTCAGAAAAGGGCCGTTGCAGACACTGGACGTCCGGAAACCGGCGTTGATCACCGAAGACCGCGTGCGGCTCAGGAGCCCTTCTGCGCGGTCTGGCCCCAGTTGTTCGTCGCGATGACGATGACGCCCGGCGAGGCGTTCGCAATCCCTGGGAAGCGGGGCTCGGAGCGGAGGCCGAACGCCGCCGCGACGGCGTCCGCCGCGCCCTGCTCGTCGGTCCCGGGCCGGTAGTAGGCGGTGCTGACCGGGACGACGCCCTGCGGGTAGTTGCCGGTCTCGACGACGTCGAAGCCGCGCGAGCGCATCTGGTCGCCCGCCTTCTCCGCGAGCCCCACGATCATCGAATTGTTGTATACGCGGACCGGGACCGTGCCGTACGCGGCGCCGCCACCACCGGCACCACCGCTCGAGCCGGTACCGCCACCACCTGAGCCGCTCGGCACGATCGGCGGGGCCGCGGCCACGGGCGGGAGGGCACCGAGCACCGGCGGGGCCGCGCCCGGCGCCGGCGCGCCGACGGCACCGGGGAGTCCAGGGCCGGGCGCCGCAACACCGGGCTGGCCGGGAGCCGGAGCACCGGGAGCGGCGGCGTTCGGGTCACCCGCGCCGGGCTGACCGGGTGCCGGGGGCTGACCGACGCCGGCCGGCGGGGCCGCGGCGGTCGGCGGGGCGGCCGGCGCGCTCGAGGTGCCCTGGCCGCCGAAGCTGATCAGACCCACGACGGCGGCGATGGCTGCCACGCCGAGCAGCGCGACGCCCGCGATGCGCAAGCGGGAGGCGCCGGACGCCCCGGGACCCGTCATGACCCTGCTCCCCTTCCGGTGCCGACGC
>JAVXWR010000742.1:0-4797 GCA_032230725.1 Actinomycetota bacterium | reverse complement strand
GTCGAGCTTCTCGATACGTCGCGCCCCGAGCACGACGTCGGCCCCGGCCTCGGCCAGCGTGCGCGCGAAGACGGCGCCGAGCCCGGAGGAGGCGCCGGTGACGACCGCCACGCGGTCGTCGAGTCGGAAGCGATCGAGGATGCCCACGCCCGGGACCGTAGTGGCCCCCGGGTGTCGCCACCTACGTCTGCGCCTCGATCACCGTGGGGCGGGCGGTGTCGTCGTCGAACCCGTCCCCGCCGTACTCGTCCCGCGGCTCCGGGTCGAGCGCGCCCGGCTCCGGCTCCGGTTCCGGCTCGGGCCAGACCCGGGCCCCGAGCCGCCCGAGCTGGGTCTCGCCGGGGTCGGCGAAGATGTGCAGCCCGAAGCGGTCGGAGAGCTCGCGGCAGACGTTGACCCCGCGCACCGAGTTGCCGTGCATGTCCAGGCCCGGGGAGAACACCCCGAGCCCGACCTGGTTGGGGATCGTCGCGAGGATGCCGCCGGAGACCCCGCTCTTCGCGGGGATGCCGACGTCGTTGGCCCACTGGCCGGCCGCGTCGTACATCCCGCAGGTGAACATCACGCCGATGACGTCGCGGACGTAGGTCCGGGCCATGGCGCGCTCGTCGGTGCGGGGGTTCACCCCGCCGTGCGCGAGCGTCGCGGCCGCCACCGAGAGCTCCGCCGTCGTGACCATCACCGAGCAGACCGACAGGTAGACGGTGAGGATGTCGAGCACCTCGCCGACCAGCATCCCGAGCGAGCGCATGTAGTAGCTGATGCCGAGGTTGCGGTCGGCCTCGGTGAGCTGGGCCTCGAGCAGCTCCTTGTCGACCTCGAGGTCCGGGTTGCCGGTGTAGAGCCGGAGGCGCTCCAGCAGCCGCCCGACCTTCTCGTCCACGTCCGTGCCGCCGACGATGTCCGCCGCGACGAGCGCACCGGAGTTGACCATCGGGTTGTGCGGGCGGCGGTGGATCTCGTCGAAGGCCAGCGAGTTGAACGGGTCGCCGGAGGGCTCGACGCCGACCCGGGTCAGCGTCGCCTCCCGGCCGTTGTCCTCCAGCGCGAGCGCGTAGGTGAACACCTTGGAGATCGACTGGAGCGGGAACCGGTGCTCGCAGTCCCCGACGGTCCACTGCGTGCCGTCGACGTGCGTGCCGGCCAGCGCGAACAGGTCGCGCTGGGCGATCGCCTCCGGCGGGTGGTAGGTGACGACGTCGGCCGTCCCCATCCGCGCCTGGCGTTCCAGCAGCTGCTCGAGCTGCTCGCGGGCGCGTCGTCTCTCCTGCTCGGTGAGGGTCTCGTCCCAGGCCACGCGCGCATGATGGACCACGACGGCCCCGTCGCGCGCCCCCCGGGGGAGACGCAGCGCAGCGGGCTCGACCCCCACGACGACGTGTCCCCGCGCGCTTGCGGGGAACTCCCCGCACGTGGACCACGGCATCATGATGTTCCCGACGGACTACGCCATCGACCCGGCGACCCTCGCCACGGAGGTGGAGGACCGCGGCTTCGACTCGCTGTGGTTCCCCGAGCACTCCCACATCCCGACCGCACGGACCTCGCCGTACCCCGGCGGCGGCGACCTGCCCCGGATGTACGTGCACACCTACGACCCCTTCGTCGGCCTGATGGCCGCGGCCGCCGCGACGACGACGCTCAAGGTCGGCACCGGCATCTGCCTGGTGATCCAGCGCGACACGCTCCACACCGCCAAGGAGGTCGCGAGCCTCGACCGGCTCTCCGGCGGGCGCTTCCTGTTCGGCGTGGGCGCGGGGTGGAACCGCGAGGAGATGGCCGACCACGGCACCAACCCCAAGACCCGCATGCGGCTGCTCGGCGAGCAGATCCACGCCATGAAGGCACTGTGGACCGAGGAGGAGGCGGAGTACCACGGCGAGTTCGTGGACTTCGACCGCTCCTGGGCGTGGCCCAAGCCGCTGACCGACCCGCACCCGCCGGTGCTGATCGGCGGCATGGGGCCCGGCGTCGAGGACCGGATCCTCGACTTCGGTGACGAGTGGATGCCCCAGCGCGTGGGCCCGGACAACCTCGACGAGTTCGCCGAGCGCGCCGACAAGCTCCAGCAGCGGGCCGCCGACGCCGGGCGGGGCCGGATTCCGATGTCGCTCTTCGGCGCCGAGACCTCGCAGGAGGCGCTCGACGGGTACCGCCGCATCGGCTTGGACCGGGTGATCTACGGGGTCAGCTCGGCCGATCGGGACACGGTCGTCTCCGAGCTCGACGACCTGGCGCCGTTGGTGGGCTGAGCAGGTGCCGACGCTCGACCCGGACGACGCGGCGGCGCGGTTCGCCGCGGCCCGCGTCGCCCGGCTGGCCACGGTGTCCGGGGCGGGGGTGCCGCACCTCGTGCCGGTGGTGTTCGCGGTGGCCGGTGGGCGGGTGCTGATCGCGGTCGACGGCAAGCCCAAGCGTTCGCGGTCCTTGCGGCGGCTGGCGAACATCGCCGACGACCCGGCGGTGTGCCTGCTCGTCGACGAGTACGCCGAGGACTGGTCGGCCCTGTGGTGGGTCCGCGCCGACGGGAAGGCCGTGGTGCGTCACGACGACGGGGCGCTGGCCGAGGCCCGGGCGGCGCTCGGGGCGCGGTACCCACAGCATGTCGCCGACCCGCCCGCGGGGCCGGTGATCGAGGTGACCGTCGAGCGCTGGTCGGGCTGGACGGCGTCGTGACGCCCGGTTCCGAGCGATGGGCACCATCAGTCGGATAGATCGCCGAGGGGCGCCCGTGGCCGGAACGACCGGCCGAGCTCCGGCATGAGCGAAGGGCACCTTCGGTCGGATAGATCGACCGAGGGTGCCCTTCGCTCAGAACGAGTGTCAGGCCGGGACGAGCTCCGCCGCCGCGGACTCCTCGTGGTGACGGGTGCGGCGGGCCTGCACCTGCAGCCCGCCGCTGACGACGAGGACCGCGAGGCCGGCCAGGGCGAGCACGGCGCCGACCAGCGAGGGCGCGAGCAGCCCGAACCCGGCGGCGATCACCATGCCGCCCAGCCAGGCGCCGAGCGAGTTGGCCACGTTCGACGCCGACTGGATCGCGGCCGAGGCCATCGTCGGGGCCTCCCCCACGATGTCCATGATCCGGGTCTGGATCGCCGGGCCGAGGGCCAGCGAGAACATGCCCGCCCCGAACAGCGAGGCCACCGCGAGCCACGGGGTCCCGAGGGTGATCGGGAAGGTCGCGAGCACCACCGCGAGCGCCACGAGGCAGCCGCACATGGTCTTCAGCGGCGCCCGGTCGGACAGCCGCCCGCCGAGCACGGAGCCCGCGGTCATCCCGAGTCCGACGACGGCGAGCAGCAGCGTCACGACCGACGGCGAGAAGCCGCCGATCTGGGTGAGCATCGGGGTCACGTAGCTGTAGCAGGCGAACATCGCGCCGAAGCCGAACACCACGGCGCCCAGCGAGAGCAGCACCTGCGGGTTCCGCAGCGCCCCGAGCTCGCCCCGCAGGGCGGCCCGTCCGCCCCCGGCCGGCGCGGCCTCGGGGACGAAGGCCCACACCGCGGCGACGGCGAGCAGGCCGATGACGCCGATCAGCGCGAAGGTCGCGCGCCAGCCGGCCGCCTGGCCGAGCAGGGTGCCGAGCGGGACGCCGGCGACGTTGGCGAGCGTCAGCCCGAGGAAAATCTTCGAGACGGCACGTGCCCGGTGGGCGCGGCCGACCATCGAGGCGCCGGCCACGGACGCGGCGCCGAAGAATGCCCCGTGCGGGAGCCCGGTGAGGAAGCGGATCAGCATCAGTGAGCCCATGTCGGGGGCCATCGCGGATGCCAGGTTGCCGATCGCGAACGTGCCTATCAGCGCGATGAGCACGGTGCGCCGGGGGAAGGTCACGCTCGCGCCGGCCAGCAGCGGGGCGCCGACGACGACGCCCAGGGCGTAGGCCGAGATGAGGTGGCCCGCCTCGGGCATCGTGACGCCGAGCCCCGCGGCGACCTGCGGCAGCAGCCCCATGATCACGAACTCGGTGGTGCCGATGCCGAAGGTGCCGACGGCGAGGGCGAACAGCGACAGGCCCACGGGGAGACGGGTGCGGTCACCACCGGGCCGGACGGCTGCGACAAGGTGGGAGGGGAGCACGGCGAGGTCCTTTCGGGATCGATCCAGCAGCACTGCGGTCCAGCGTTCAACGGCTCCCGCCATAAGTCGAAGAACCTCAGGGCTCGACTCCATAAGCCCAGCTGATCCATGCTGGTCACGTGCCGACG
Organism: Actinomycetota bacterium; assembly: GCA_032230725.1. Classification (GTDB taxonomy): domain Bacteria; phylum Actinomycetota; class Actinomycetes; order Mycobacteriales; family Pseudonocardiaceae; genus Actinomycetospora. The sequence continues at coordinate 583 of JAVXWR010000742.1, read as the reverse complement.
CTCCGCCAGTTCGAGGCCTACCTCACGGTGGTCGATGAGGGCTCGTTCACACGCGCCGCGCTGCAGCTCGGGGTGTCCCAGCCCGGGCTGTCGCAGCAGGTCGCGGCCCTGGAACGGGAACTGGGGGCGTCGCTGTTCGCCCGCCTGCCCCGGTCGGTGAGCCTCACCCCCACCGGGCGGGCGCTGCTGCCCCACGCGCGGGCCTGCGTGGACGCCGCCGCCCGGGCCACCACCGCCGCGCGCTCGGTCGCCGGGACCTCGGCCGGCGAGCTGCGGATCGCGGCGATCTACTCCGTCGGGCTCGGCCTGCTCCCCGGAGTGCTCACCCGCTGGCGCGCCGACCACCCCGGCGTCGGCGTGCGCCTGCTCGAGCACCGCACGACCGAGACCCTCACGGCCGCCATGGCGACCGGGCAGGCCGACGTCGGGATCGGTCCGACGCCCCCGGGGTGGCGCGGTCGGGTCCGGGTCCTCGGCACCGAGGAGCTCGTCGTGCTCCTCCCCGCCGACGGCCCGCCCGACATCCGGGGCCACGAGGTCGCGCTCTCCCGGCTCGCCGAGGTGGCGTGGGTGCAGTACGCGG
>JAVXWR010000739.1:0-3415 GCA_032230725.1 Actinomycetota bacterium | reverse complement strand
GCTGACGCGGTCGATCTTCGATCGATCCTTGACCCCGACGCCGGCCACAGGCGCGCCCACCACCCGCCGGAGACCACGAAGAAAAGATCAAAACCGCGAGTTGGCAGGGTTGCCCGACCCCGCTCCTTCAGGGATGACCAGCGCGGTCGCGAACAACTGCTCTTATTGAACCTCGACCCACGTGGTGCTCGGTCGAGCATCGGGGTTGACCGACGAGGAGATGGCGCGCCTCCTCGACGACCCGCTCCCGGAGGGCATGTTCTCGCCCCCCGAGGAAGCGATCATCGGGTTCGCACGGGCGTCCACCTGGATGCAGCCGATCACCGACGAGATCTACAAGAAGCTCGCGGAGCACTTCGATACGAAGCAGATCATGGAGATCTCCTTCACCGTGGGACTGGATCAGCTGATCAGCCGGTTCCACGCCACCGTGCGGACCGACCTCGACGGCGTCACCAGCGAGGCGACGAACGCTTGTGCGGTGAGAATCCCGGACGCTCCGGAAGCCTGAATGACCCGGTGGGCGTCCTCACCAGGCGCCCACCGGGTCGGTCCGGTCCCGGTGCAGGTGGGCGGTCCACGCCAGCCCGGCGCCCGACCGGCGAGTTCCCCACCATTCCGACCACAACGCGCCCACGCTGCAGGCTCGTGCTCGCGGACGGGTCCTCAGGTGGCGGAGGACCTGGTCGACGGATCGCAGCAGGTCTTCAAGGCTCGGATTCGTCGTCCGCTCACCGGCATCGAGGATGGCGGCAATACCGGAGCAGTAGGCGCTCAGCCCCCGGAACGGTTCAACATCTGCGCGGACCATCACGGTCCGCAATGCCTCGGCCTCCTCGCGGGAGGCCCTACTCGGCAAGTTTCGCCGGCGGCCATGTCGGGCCGGGCGCCGGGAACGTCGAACGCTCCCTCACGCCATTTGTCAGCCGGTAAGGCGCTTGACGAGGGCGGCCTTTCCTGGACCGGAGAGCTCGTCGATAGCATCTCTGCGCCCGGCAATGGCCATGAGCAGAGGTTCGGCAGGCCCTTCGAGGACCGGTCCGCGTCCGTTGTCCCATCCGACGTCGGTCGCGACCAGGCGCAGGCCGCGGGCGCGAGAGAACGCCCGGATCGGCGGGGCGATGCGGGCGAACGGGAGAGCCTCGGTCAACCGCTCGGTGGGCACGTCCCGGGGCAAGCCGAGGGCGCGCCGGATGTCCTGGTGATGGATCAGCCCGTCGACCAGGCCGATGCGTCCCCCGAATCCGGCGGTCAGGCCTGCGGGCTCGAGGTGGCTCCGGAGCTCGGCGAGCAGCTCGTCGGGGGTCAGCGAGGCGTAGCGCCGGACACCGACCTCGTTGACCTGGTCGGGGACGAACCAGCCTTCGGCGAAGCGCCCGGCGAGGCCGAGGGCGCCGAGGTCGTCGTAGCTGATGATGTGGGCGACGACGTCGCGGACCCGCCACTTGCTGCACAGCGTCGGGGCCTCCCACTGTTCAGCGCTCAGGCCGGCGAGCAGCTCGGCGAGGTCGGCGCGTTCCTCGCGAGCGAGCTGCTTCGGGTCGCTCACCGCTCGGTCCCGCCGTCGGAGTTGGCGACGGTCTGGCTGTAGGAGGCGAGCAGAGCGGACCATCCGCCGCCGCCCTGGATTGCACCGTTGATCGACTCGCCGCCGTCGAGGCGCTCGAAGTGGCGATGCTCGACCTCGACAGTGGTCTGCTCGGGGCCGTCGGCGTGGAAGCGGACGTCGATCTCACTGGCGTGCTCGGGATCGGGGTCGAACTGCCAGGTGCCATTGATCTGCCAGGTGAACAGGACGCGGCTCGGCGGCTCCCAGACCCGGACCCGACCCCAGTCACACTCGCTGCCGTCGACGCCGCGCTCGTACCACCGTCCGTCCACCCGGGGTTCGAGCACGACTTCGGCGACCTCGCTGGCGCCGATGTGGTATTCGTGCGGCCACCAGGTGTTGATCGAGGCGGTGAACACCTCGAACGCGCGCTGCTGATCGACGTCAACCGTGGTCTTGCCCTGGATGGGCGGGATCGGTGCGGTCATGGCTGGTCTCCGATGTCGTCGGTCGGATCGGCCTGGGCGGCCTTGTGATAGCTGGTCAGCGCGTCGTTCCAGACGCCGTCGAGCCAGGCCCGCAGGGCCGACACCCCGTCGGGGTTGAGGCGGTAGACCCGGCGGTTGCCGTCGGCGTGGGAGACCACCAGTCCGCCGTCCTTGAGCACCTTGAGGTGCTGGGACACCGCGGGCCGGCTGATCGGCAGCAGCACGGCCAGCTCACCGACCGAGCTCGGGCGACGGGCGAGCAGCTCGAAGAGCGCGCGGCGGTTCGGGTCGCCGAGCATCCCGATCGCCCCATCTCCGTTAGCTATCACGAACGGTAAGGCTACACGCACATAGTTCCCACCACCAGCGCCGTCCGATTCGAGCACCGGCCCGCTAGGACACCGTCGAGACCCCACGTTCTTGGTGGAGCAGGAAGCGCACGCGGCGGTTGATGTCGTCGCGGATGGGTCGCACCTGGTCCGCGTCCTTGCCGGCGGGGTCGGGGAGTTGCCGGTCGAGGTAGCGCTTGCCGGGAAGGCGGGGCAGGCGTCGCCGCAGCCCACGGTGATCACGACGTCGGCCGCGTCGACATCGTCGAAGTTGAGCCTCGTGGGCACCTCGCGGGAGAGGCCGATGCCGATCTCTGCCATGACCTCACGGACGGCGGGGTTGACCTCGTCGGCGTGGGCGGAGCCGGCGGAGCCGACCCGGACCTGGTCTCCGGCGTCGTGGGCGAGCAGGGCGGCGGCCATCTGGGAGCGCCCGGCGTTGTGTACGCGGACGAACAGCACGTCGGGGACGTGCTCAGCCACGACGGGTCCCCGCTGCGGTGACGGTCGGGAGAGTGGGGAAGAGCCGCCGTCGTAGGGCGAGGGACACGTAGACCAGCGCGACCAGGACGGGGACCTCGATCAGCGGGCCGACGACCCCGGCGAGGGCCTGCCCGGAGGTGGCTCCCCAGGTGGCGGTCGCGACGGCGATGGCGAGCTCGAAGTTGTTTCCGGCGGCGGTGAAGGCGAGCGTGGTCGTGCGCTCATAGCCGAGGCCGGCGGCGCGGCCCAGGGCGTAGGACCCGGCCCACATGATCGCGAAGTACGCGAGGAGCGGCAGCGCGATCCGCACGATATCGAGCGGGGCGCCGAGGATCTGGCGGCCTTGCAGGGCGAAGAGCAGCACGATGGTGAACAGCAGCCCGTAGAGCGCCCACGGCCCGACCCGGGGCAGGAACCGTGACTCGTACCAGTCGCGGCCCTTCGCCCGCTCGCCGAGGCGACGGGACAGGTAACCGGCAAGGAGCGGGATGCCGAGGAAGTTCAGTACCGAAATGGCGATCTCCCACGGGGAGTTGTTGAGCGCGGCCTGGGGCAGCCCGAGCCAG
>JAVXWR010000710.1:0-2771 GCA_032230725.1 Actinomycetota bacterium | reverse complement strand
GTGGTCGACCGGGACGTTGTCGGCCAGCGCGTCGTAGCTCAGCACGAGGCGGTGACGCAGCACGTCGGGAGCGATGTCGACGACGTCCTGGGGCAGCACGTAGTCCCGCCCGCGGACCAGCGCCAGGGACCGCGCGGCGGAGATGATGCCGAGCGAGGCGCGCGGCGATGCGCCGTAGGACACCCAGCCCGCCACGTCGGACATCCCGTGCTCCCCGGGCGATCGGGTCGCCACGACGAGGCGCACCACGTAGTCGACGAGGGCGTGGTGCACGAAGACCTGCGCGGCGACGTCCTGCAGGCGGCGCAGCTCGGCCGGGTCGAGCACGGTGTGCGGCTCCGGGGGGTGGACCCCCATCCGGTAGACGATCTCGCGCTCCTCGTCCGCCGTCGGGTACTCCACGAGGATCTTGAACAGGAAGCGGTCGCGCTGCGCCTCGGGCAGGGGGTAGACGCCCTCGTTCTCGATCGGGTTCTGGGTGGCGAGCACGAGGAACGGGTCGGGCATCGGGTGGCTGACCCCCCCGATGGACACGTGGCGCTCGGCCATCACCTCGAGCATCGCCGACTGCACCTTCGCGGGCGCCCGGTTGATCTCGTCGGCCAGCACGAAGTTCGAGACCACGGGCCCGAGCTCGACGTCGAAGGTCTCGCGGCCCTGCCGGTAGATCCGCGTGCCGAGGATGTCCGAGGGCACGAGGTCCGGCGTGAACTGGATGCGGGCGAACGAGCCGCCCACCACCCGGGCGAAGGTCTCCACCGCGAGGGTCTTCGCGACGCCGGGCACACCCTCGAGCAGGAGGTGCCCCCGCGAGAGGAGGCCGACCAACATCCGCTCGACCAGGCGGTCCTGCCCGACGATGACCCGCTTGACCTCGAGCACGGTCCGCTCGAGCTGCTCGGCGTCGTGCGCCGGGGTGTCCGGCCCCTGCTGCCGGGCCGCCGTCTGCTCGCTCACCGAGAGCCCTCCGAATCCGCGGGCCCCCTGTTCAGCTCTGTGGGGCCCGTCCGTGTCGTGCTGTCCGGCGTGACGGTACCGACCGGGTCCGACAGTCCGTGGCGCCCGAGGGCGGTCGTCGCAGGAAAGGCAGCGCGGCGTGAGACCCCGGTGAGGGGTCACCCCACCAGACGGGTCACCGTCGGGACGATCTCGTCGTCGAAGCGGACCGGGGCGATCCGCACGACCTTCCCCGACTCCGGCGCCTCCACCATCTTGTCGTCGCCGAGGTAGAGCGCGACGTGGTGGACGCCGTCGTCGTCGGCCCAGAAGAGCAGGTCACCGGGCCTGCGCTGGTCGAGGGGGAACTTCGGGCCGGCGTCGATCTGGTAGCCGCTGTAGTGCGGCAGCGTGATGCCGACCCCGGCGAAGGCGTAGACCATCAGCCCCGAGCAGTCGAAGCCGACCTTGTCGTAGTCGCCGAAGGCGTCCGCCACCCCGCCGTCGTGGATGCCCTGCGTGGGCCCGTCCGCGTTGCCGCCGCCCCAGGCGTAGGTCGTGCCGAGCTCGGAGAGCGCCCGGTCGAGGACGACCTGCACGCGGTTCGTGGTCGGGCTCGACGGCGACGGGGTCTGCGAGGTCGACGGCGAGGTCGACGGCGAGGGCGACGGGGTGGGGGTGCTGACGGTGGGCGCGCGGGCGAGGCGGGCCCGGGCGGCATCGCGGGCGGCGGCGTCGGAGGCGGCGGTTGCCTGCTGCTGGGCGGCCTGTGCGGCCTCGGCCCGGCGTCGCTGCGCGGCGAGCGCGGCGTCGGAGGCCTCCAGCGTCGCGAGCCGCGCCCGGGCCGCGTCGCGCTGAGCGGTGACGGCGGCGATCCGGCGTTGGCGGTCGGCGACGGCGTCCCGGGCGGCGGCGAGCTCGCGGGTGGCGGTGTCGCGGGCGGCGGCCGCGCGGGAGGCGGCGTCGGCGGCCTGCGCGGCGGCGGCGCGGGCCCGCGAGTCGGCGTTGGCGGCGTCCACGCGGGCGCGCTCGTAGCCCTCGAGGTCGGCCGACTGCTCGGCGCTGACCAGGCCCTGCAGCTGCAGCCGGTCCGCGACGTCCTGCGGGCCCCGGGTCCCGGCGAGCGCCGAGGCGACGCTCGAGGCGTCGGCCTGCTGGTACTGGGCGGCCACCCAGTCGTCCACCTGCTTGCGCGCGGTCTCGGCGCGCCCGGCCACGTCGGCGGCCGCCGCGCGGGTGGCGTCCGCGTCACGTCGGGTCGTGTCGACGCGGGCCCGGGCGGCGGTGTCGTCGGCGATCGCCTTGTTCGCGAGCTCCTGACGCTGCCCGGCCTGGTCGGCGAGGTCGTCGAGCTGGGTCTGCAGGGTCGACAGCTGCCCGACCAGCCGCCCGACCTCGGCACCTTCGGCCGCCGACGTGCCCGACGTGCCCGACGTGCCCGGCGGGGGTGGCGGCGGGGTGGGTGCGGCGTCGGCGGGGAGCGCGGTCAGCACGAGGGCGCAGGCGAGAACGACGCCGGCCACGCCGGTGCGCCCGACCGCTCGCCCCACGGGCCCCCCTCCGAATACCAGGCCGGATTCGACCGGGCGCGAGTGGATCACCTGGACGGGTCGGAGCGGTGGCACCACACCGCCGTGGGCGTGTCCGCGCTCGGCCGGATCCGACATGCTCCGACGAGGGGCACGTCAGGCAGGAATTCCGGCCGCGGGACCTGCTTGACGTGCTGTTGATCAAGGGGTGGGTCGGACCCACCCCGACGAGGGGCACGTCAGGCAGGAGTTCCGGCCGGCGGGCCTGCCTGGCGTGCTGTTGATCAACGAAAGGGCGGGGAAGCG
>JAVXWR010000690.1:0-2557 GCA_032230725.1 Actinomycetota bacterium | reverse complement strand
GACTACGTCGCCGCCTACGAGGACGAGATGGAGCCGCTGCGCGCGTTCGACCGGTCGCTGTTCGGCGGCTCGCCGACCGAGGTCCCCGACACCTACCGGACGGCCTCGCCGCTCACCTACCTCGACGCCGTGTCGGCGCCGGTCCTCGTGCTGGCCGGCGAGAACGACCCGCGCTGCCCGATCCGCCAGATCGACAACTACCTCGACGGCCTCGCCGCGCGCGGGGCGCAGTACGCGATGGTGCGCTACGACGCCGGGCACGGGTCGCTGGTCGTCGCGGAGACGCTGCGCCACACGGCCGCCGAGATCGCGTTCGTCCGCCGGGCGCTGGGGCGCTCGCTGCCGATCGCGGAGACGGGGTGACCGGCCTGGCGCTGGCGGAGAAGCTCCGCAGCGGGGCGCGGACGGTCGGCCACTGGGTGCTGCCGGACAACCCGCAGGCGTCGACACGCCCGGGGACGCCCGCGCCGCGGTCGCCGCGTGCCGGTACCCGCCGTTCGGCCGACGCTCGTTCGGGCCGGTGCGCGCCGAGCTGCGCATGCCGACGACGCCGGCCGAGGCGGACGCCGCCGTCCTCTGCCTACCGATGATCGAGACCGCCGAGGGGCTGGCGAATGTCGAGGCGATCGCCGCGACACCCGGGGTGGACGGGCTCTACATCGGCCCCTCGGACCTGCGCCTTGGCCTCGGCGGCGCCTCCCCTGACGATCCCGCCCTCGACGCGACCTTCGCCGAGGCGGTGGAACGCATCCGTGCGGCGGCCGCCGCCGCGGGCATCGTCGTCGGGATCCACTGCCCGAGCGGGGCGGTCGCGGCGCAGCGGTTCGCGTCCGGGTTCACCTGGGTCAGCGTCGCGAGCGACCTCACCCACCTCGAGGAGGCGAGCCGGGCGCACCTCGCGGAAGCGCTCGGTTAGGCCGAGGCCACCTTCTTGAGCTCGGCCAGCGCCTCCCGGAGGCAGACGTCGAGGCTGCGACCGTCGTCGGCCGTGACCCAGCGCTCGAAGGCCGTCCGGAACACCGCGACCGCACCCTGGGCCGCCAGCGACGCCGCGGCCGTCGTCACCCCACGGCGCTCGAGGCCCTCGGCGATCGCGGACCCGAGCCTCGCCAGCTTGATGAGCTCCCGCTCCTGCAGTTCCGGGTGGGCGTCGATGATCGACTGCCGGGCCCGCGGGCCGTCGGGCCGCTCGCCGAAGAGCTCCGCGCTCGCCGTGAAGGCCGTCGTCGCGGCGTCCAGTGCCGAGAGCTCGGCCGGAGCCGCGGCGAGCGCGGCGAGGACGAGCTCGGTCAGCTCGTCCTGCCCGGCGAAGAGGACCTCGCGCTTGTCGGCGAAGTGCCGGAAGAAGGTCCGCTCGGTGAGGCCGGCGCGGGCGGCGATCTCGGCGACGGTGGTCTGCTCGAAACCGCGGTCGGCGTAGAGCTCCATCGCGGCGTGCTGGAGGCGCCCTCGCGCGCCCGGCACCCAACGACCCATGGGTCCTACTCTAGTGATGTCAGCGACTGACATGGTGGTGCTACCCTCATGTCAGTAGCTGACATCAGTGGCATCGGGTCCGTTCGGAGGGACAACTCATGCGCGTGTTCGTCACCGGAGCGTCGGGCTGGATCGGCTCCGCCGTCGTCCCGGAACTGCTCGACGCCGGCCACCAGGTCACCGGCCTCGCCCGGTCGGACGCCTCGGCGGAGGCGCTCCGGGCCGCGGGGGTCACCGTGGTGCGCGGCGACCTCGAGGACCTCGACCTCCTGCGGGAGACCGCGGCCGCGTCGGAGGCCGTGGTCCACCTGGCCTTCCGCCACGACATCGCCTTCACCGGTCGGTTCGCCGAGGCGGTCGAGTCGGACCGGGCCGCCATCGCCGCTCTCGGCGAGGGCCTGCCGGAGGGTGGGGCACTGACCATCGCGTCCGGCGTCCTCGGCCTCGCCGTCGACGGCCGGCCCGCCCTCGAGAGCGACCGGCCCGCTCCCGAGTCCCTCGCGGGCGGGCGCCAGGCCTCGGCAGACGCCGCCCTGGCCCTCGCCGAGCGCGGCGTGCGCTCCTCGGTCGTCCGGCTGTCGCCGACGGTGCACGGCGAGGGTGACGCCGGATTCGTCCCGACGCTCATCGCCGTCGCCCGGCAGCAGCGCCTCGCGGGCTACCCGGGCGACGGGTCGGCCCGCTGGACCGGCGTCGCCCGGTCCGACGCCGCTCGCCTCTTCCGCCTCGCCATCGAGGTCGCGCCCGCGGGGTCGGTCCTGCACGGCGTCGCCGACGAGGGCATCCCGGTGCGGGAGATCGCCGAGGTCATCGGCCGCCACCTCGACGTCCCGGTGGGCTCCGTGCCCGCCGACCGGGTCGGCGAGCACTTCGGCTTCCTGGGCATGTTCCTCGGGATGGACAGCCCGGCGTCGAACGCGATCACCCGCGAGGTCACCGGCTGGGAACCGACCGGCCCCGGTCTGATCGAGGACCTCGAGAAGGGCCACTACTTCGACGAGGCGGCCGGCAGCACGTACGTCTGAGCCCTGCCCCGAAACGACCGAAGGGCCCCTTCGCTCGATCCGTTCGAGCGGAGGGG